>NZ_BTPT01000036.1:0-1240 GCF_054408565.1 Vallitalea sediminicola | reverse complement strand
AGAAATGCTACTAAATCAAAGAAAGAGGTTGCTAAAATTACAGAAAACATAGTTGCTCTTGAAGATGCTCATCCTCGTAGACCACGCTGTGCTTTTTTAGGTGAGATGATTCAAATGGATGCTTCTGTACACTTTTGGTTTGGGGATAAAAAAACTCATCTACATATTGCTGTTGATGATGCTACAGGAACTGTTGTTGGAGCATATTTTGACCAACAAGAAACGTTGAAAGGCTACTATAATGTTTTCCATCAGATTTTAGATGATTATGGTATTCCCTATATGTTTTATACTGATAGACGTACTGTCTTTGAATATAAGAAGAAAAAATCTCCTTCTCTTGAAAAGGATACTTTTACTCAGTTTGGTTATGCTTGTAAACAGTTGGGGGTTGAAATCAGAACCACCAGTAATCCGCAAGCCAAAGGTCGCGTAGAACGAATGTTCCAAACATTACAATCGCGCCTACCAATCGAATTAAGATTAGCAGGCGCAACAACCATAGAACAAGCAAATATATTTTTGGACTCCTACATACAAAAATATAATGCTAAATTTGCTCTGCCTATTAATAATATCAAATCTGTTTTTGAAAAACAACCCGATAATGAAAAAATTAATCTTACTCTTGCAGTTCTTGTAAATCGTAAGATTGATAACGGTCACTGTATCAGATTAAACAAAAAATATTATAAACCTATAGATTCTAACGGCTACCCTGTTTATTACCATAAAGGTACACTGGCTCTAGTTATTAAATCTTTTGATGGACAACTATTTACAAGCATAGGAGAAAAAGTATACACTCTAGACGAGATACCAGAACATGAATATACATCAAGAAATTTCCATTACCCCCAAAGCACCGAAAAACCTCGCAAAAGATATATTCCACCAATGTCTCATCCGTGGAAAAAGAGTACTTTTACAAAGTTTGTTAAAAAGCAAAAACACTATTATGAACAATCCTTTGAGTCTGCAATGTACTCCCAAGCTTTGACTATAGCTAAATAAAATTCCATAAAAATAGCTTTTATGCCGCGAAAGTCTATTTATAATGAGAAAATGGCATGTTATGCTTTCTTTGCAAGGCATCCCATGCTTTACTTGCTATGCCACAAAACAGGTTAGGGGATGCCTCTGATGCATCAAAACATGCCATTAGAGGCTCGTTGTAAATAGAACCGTGGAATAAATGCGGAAGTTATTAAAGTACCTAAAAATCGGTGCTTATATTTTG
>NZ_BTPT01000034.1:0-129427 GCF_054408565.1 Vallitalea sediminicola | reverse complement strand
GTGTATCTCGAGATACACTTTTTATTATATTGTTATGTTATAATATGGAAATGTTAGTGATAATGATAATTAATATCAATTAAATTTAATTGTAACATTTGAAAGGGGTATCAAAATGAAGAAATTTATTGTTTTGCTGTTAATAATAGTCATCAATCTAAGTATTATAAGTGGATGTAGTACATCAGAAGTAACGAAGAAAGAGGTCACTGTTGATGATAAGATTGATGAACAAAAGGAGATTATAGTTAAGATAAGCGGACCTAAATCACCAGCCATCATACCATTGCTTAGAATAATAGATACTAATGGACTGGGTGAAAATGTGAAAATAGAACTTAAGCTATATCATAGTATGGAAGAGATGGTTACCATAGCAATGGACAAGGAAAATGCTTTTATGGCTTTGCCAGCGCATACTGCATCTGTTCTATATAATAAGGATATTGATATAAAATTATTGAATGTAGGAATTTGGGGATGTATGTATTTAACATCAATAGATGAAAATTGTGAGGATTGGGCAGATCTAAAAGGTGGAAAATTATATATTCCAGGCAAGAATTCACCACCAGATATGATAACTCAGTATTTTTTGAAAAAGAATAAGATTGAACCGGGAAAAGATATAGAAATCGTATACTCCAACCATACTGAAATCGCTCAATTATTAGAACTAGGAAATATAAAATATGCAATTGATGCAGAGCCTTTTACAACCTTACATAAAGAAACTATTGATGGATATAAAGTAATCAGTGATTATTCAGAGGAATGGAAAAAAACTGAAGGTGAAGAATTTAAACTACCAGCTTTTGGTATAGTTGTAAATGGAGAATTCTCAGAGAATAACAAACAAATTGTAGATAAGTTCAATAAATGCTATGAAGAAGCTGTCAAATGGACTAATGAAAATCCAGAGCAAGCGGAATCATTAGCGGTAGACTATCTAAAAACAAAACCTAGTTTAATAGAAAAGGCAATACCTAATATGTCATTCATCTATGAATCAGCTGAAACAGCAAAAAAGAGTCTGGAAAAATATTTTAATATATTGGTAGATTATAAACCTGAAACTGTTGGAGGGAAAATTCCAGATGAAACTTTCTATTACAAAGAATAATAAAAGCCATAAAATTAGGTATAAGGATATTACCTTAACCATAGTTATTATATTAGTATTGTGGCAAGGATTATCTAGGTTATATCCACCATTAATATTACCAGGTCCAGCATTAACTTTTGGATCACTTTTGGATATTATTAAGGGAGGGAGCTTTTTCCTTGAAATAGGGGTCACATTACACCGGTTATTCATGGGATTATTTGGTGCACTGCTGGCAGGCAGTGTTTTGGGATTCCTTATAGGTATAAATGAAAAAATAAAACGAGTAGTAGAACCATTGATTTATATACTTCAATCAATACCTCCAATATTGTTTATGACACTTGCTATGATCTGGTTTGGTCTAGATGGACAGGCAACAATTTTTATTGTATTTATTGTCAGCCTTCCTATTATGGCTATAAGTATAAAAGAAGGATTTGATAACATTGATATGAAATTAATTCAAATGGGTAAAATATTTCAGTTTTCCAAGTATAAAATAGTAAAAGTGATTATTATACCGTCATTAAAAACATATTTTAAATCAGGATTTATAATACTCATTGGTTTAGGCTGGAAATTAGTTATAATGGGGGAGGTTTTAAGTTCTGGAACAGGACTTGGCTCACAGATTACTGAAGGTAGATTGAACTTAGAAACTAATAAAGTGTTTGCTTGGAGTATGGTTGTCATTATTTTATGTTACTTATCACAAAAAATAATAGATTACGGTTATAAATTAATGGATTACAAAGGGAAGATGACATAATATGCTGAAATTTAATAAGATTGAAAAGTGGTTTAATGATTTATGTGTTTTGAAGGATTTTTCTATGGATGTCAATAGGGAAGAAATAGTTTGTATTATTGGACCATCAGGATGTGGTAAATCAACAGTTCTAAATATTTGCTCTGGAATACTAGAGCCATCAAAAGGAACAATAATAAATAACAGTTCTAATATTAGTTATGTGTTCCAAGAAGATAGATTATTACCGTGGAAGAATGTATATGATAATGTTCATATAGTTAATAGCAATTCCTCTAAAGAGCAATGTTTGGATTTGATTAAAAACGTTGGTTTAGATGGATTTGAAAAGCACTATCCTTCTCAGTTAAGCGGAGGAATGAGACAAAGATGCTCCATTGCTAGAGCTTTCAATTTTGACGCTGATTTGTTATTGATGGATGAACCATTGAAATCATTAGACTATACATTAAGACTTAATATGATTAAACATATATTGAATTTATGGAAGCGTACTAAAAAAAATATAATATATGTGACACATGAAATTGATGAAGCCATTCTTTTAGGAGATAAAATATTAGTTTTATCAAAGAGACCATCAAAGGTAATAAAAGAGTTCAGGATAAGTACATCGAAAGATAAAAGAAAGTTGAATGATGTAAGTCTGGTAGAAATAAGAAACCAAATCATTGGGTTGTTGGAGATGAATTCGTTAAATTAATGAATGGATAATAAAAGCACTAAAGATAGACTTTGTTGAGGACTAGATGTCATCTAGTATAGATTCTAAGCTATCTTTTTTTTGTACTTTAATTTCTTTATTATTTATTTCAATTATTCCATTATCTATCAGAGATTTTAATTCTCTAGATAGAGAAGAGCGAGATACGTTTAGATGCTCTGCCCAAGCTTTCTTGGAGTAAGGCAGATTAATAATATTATCATCAGGTTTAAGATTGCATAATAAAGAATATGCTATTTTTTGCTGAATAGAAGAGTAGGAAAATAATTCGATTTTCTTATTCAGCTTCATTACACTTTTAGCAAAAGTATTCATTATATTATAAGCTATAATACTATCCTTGAATAGTATATCTAATACGCTTTGTCTACTAACCAACATAATATCACACTTTGTTTTGGCAATTACATCGAATTTAGAAATAGGTATATCAGAAAAAGCTAAAGCTCCACCGAAAACTTCTCCCTTATTTTTATATAGAACATTAAAATACTTGCCGGATTTGAGATTATTCTGTACTTCAATACTTCCAGTCAAAACAATGCCAATATAATTAGGGGTTTCATCAGCTCTAAATATAAAATCATTTTTTTTATAAGTAGTTACCTTGTATTTAGTCAGTGATAAAATGTTTATTATTTCATTTTTATCTTTACCTTTGAACAAGGGACAAGATGATAGTATATTAATATATTTTTTCATAGTACACCTTATATAATAAATATCAATATTATTATAATTTCCCTTTCGTAATATTTAATTAACTTAAGATTAATTACCTAATCACAGTTATTAAGCTTCTCATTTATAATGAATAAATTATATCATAATCAAGACAATATAGTAAAGATTATATGATATTTAGGAATTATTTGAGAAGACTATAATTTTTTATCATTGATATTATAAGTTTATAATAATACTTTTTCTATCATAATATGACATAAATATATCAATATATTATTAATTATGATGTGGATATAAGTTTGCGTTTTCATTGAATTCATGGGCGTTTATGGACTAATAGAGTATGAATATCTATAACATTTGGTCCTCTTGCAAATAACCCTTTAGAATTATATAATGACTATCATTATCAACTATATATTATGAAATCAAGAGCTTATATAATATGACAAAGGGTGGGACATATGATAAAAAAGATTGTAGAATTAATTATTATATTAATCGGGGTAAGTATATTATCTTTTACTTTTTCCAATATATCTTCAATTGATCCTGCTGAAGCATTTACTAGAAGAAGTATAGTCAATCCTTCAGAAGAACAAATAAATGAAATAAGGCATAAAATGGGTTATGATGAACCAATGTATATGCAATATATACATTGGTTCAAAAACTGCTTAAAAGGAGATTTTGGAACTTCTTTAGTAACACAAAATCCAGTTTTAGAAGATATACTTGATAAACTGATGGCTACATTAACTATAGTGGGCATGGCTTTTATTTGGATAGTTCTGTGTACTATACTTTTAAGTGTATTAACTGCAATTAATAAAGATAGCATAGCTGACCATATTATTAGGATAATTACGATTTTTGGTATATCATTACCAAGTTTCTGGTTAGGATTTTTATTACTTACCTTGTTAGCAATAACTTTTCCCATATTCAAAGTTGTTGACTATGGAGGAATCAAGAGTATTATATTACCATCAATAACACTGGCTGTACCTATAATCTCATCTTCTGTCAGAGTTCTTAGAGCAACTATATTAAGTAACCTTAGTAAAGATTATGTTCTGTATGCAAGGGCAAGAGGTCTACCTCTGAGAAAGATAATATTTAGACATGTGCTTAAAAATGCATTACCACCAACCATTACATTATTTTTTCAAAATATCGGATTCATGATTGGAGGAAGCGCAATTGTAGAGAGTGTATTTTCGTGGCCTGGACTAGGTAATTATTTTGTGAATGCAATTCTAGGACGTGATTTACCAGCCATTAATGGATGTGTACTTATTATTGCTACAATTTTTATTATTTGTAATTTTATTGCTGAATTCATCAATATCATATTGAATCCTCATATGAAAAATGCTAGAAAGGTAGAAAACTATGGTTAAAAAGATAATTAAGAATAAACAGGCAATGGTAGGTATTACAATGATAATAATAGTTGTTTCGGTAGGATTACTTGCACCATTTATTGCACCTAATGACCCCAATGAAATAAATACAATGATTAAATTTGCACCTTCCAGTGGTGAACATCCTTTGGGGACAGATCAATTAGGTAGATGCTTATTTTCAAGACTTGTTTATGGAGCTAGATATTCATTAGGAATTGCATTTCCAACACTATTGATTCTGGCAGGTATAAGTATGATTCTTGGTACATTTACTGCATATTTAGGTGGATTACTTGATAGAATCTTTACTGTCATATGTAATATATTTATGGCTTTTCCTCCAATCGTAGTTGTATTGTCCTTAGCAGGGCTGATGGGGGAAGGAATCTTCAATATAATAATTTCTGTAGTATTATCTATGTGGGTTTGGCATGTGAAGGTAATCAGAAGTTATGTACTTATGGAAAAAGCTAAAGATTATGTCATAGCTGCAAAAATTGCTGGTTGTAGTAATTTGCAAATAGTATTTAATCATATTTTACCTAATATTCTACCTGTCATGATTGTTTATTTCAGCACAAGTATAGCTGCTTTGATTCTAATGGTATCAGGATATTCATTTTTAGGTATAGGGATAGGATCAGATATTCCAGAGTGGGGATCTATGCTTAGTAGTGCTAAATCATTTATTTCTAAACCAAAACTGATATTCTTCCCAGGTTTTAGTATTTTATTTACTGCAGCTGGTTTTAATCTATTTGGAGAGGCGCTTAGAGATATAGTAACGCCAGATGAGGTGTAATCATGAATAATAATATATTAGAAGTAAAAGAACTTAACATATCATTGAAAGATGATACATCCATTGTAAGAAATATTAATTTTAATGTTAAGAGAAATAGGATACTAGGGATTATAGGTGAAAGTGGTAGTGGTAAAACTATGATATCCAAATCAATAATGAGGTTATTGAATACTAAGAAATTTCATATAACAGGGCAAGTATATTTTAATGAAAAAGACATTTTGAGTATTAAAGAAAAGAATATGCAAAAGATTAGAGGTCAGGAACTATCTCTTATCATGCAAAATCCAATGACTGCATTTGATTCTATGAGTAAGATTGGATCTCAGATAATAGAGACATTAAGAGTTCATTTTGATATATCAAAACAAGAAGCATATAGAAAAGCAATTTTGACTTTGCGTAAAATGAATATAGGTAGAGAAGAAGAAATAATGGATAACTATCCTTTTACATTAAGTGGTGGTATGTTACAACGAATAATGATTGCTTTGACTATTATGCTGGAAAGTGAACTAATCATTGCTGATGAAGTTACTACTGCTATTGATGCATTTAATCAAGCTATGATTCTTGAAGAATTTAAAATATTAAAAGAAAGTGGTATAACAATGATGGTTATCACTCATGACTTTAGGGTTATATCTACCTTAGCTGACGACATCATAGTGTTAAGAAAAGGTGAAATCATTGAAAGTGGAAGTACATTGGATATATTTAATAATCCTAAGCATGAATATACTAAGAAACTGTTGGAAGCAAGTAATTTGATTGGAGAACTGGCATGATTGACGTTAAAAATATTTCAAAGGAATATCAAGTAAAAGATAAAAAGAATAAAAGTTGTACACTTGAAGTATTACAAAACATTGATTTTACTTTTGAAGATAATCATATATATTCATTGATAGGGGAAAGTGGTAGTGGGAAAAGTACATTATCAAGGTTACTTACATATATAGAAAAGCCAACCAAAGGAAAAATATTTATAAATAACACAGAGTTAAGTAGTCTAAGTAAAAAACAATTACGTATGATGAGAACTAATGTACAGATGGTATTACAAGATGCCTCAAGTGCTCTTGACCCTAGACAAACAGTATACAATATTATCGCTGAATCTATAAGGAACTTGACAGATATTGATGGAAGTAGTGAAAAAGACTTTATAGAAAACTTGATTGAAAAAGTAGAACTTCCTAAGCAAACAATGCATTCATATCCTACTGAACTAAGTGGAGGACAGCAAAAAAGAGTTTGCATTGCTAGAGCTATGAGTGTATCGCCACAATTTGTAGTTTTTGATGAATCTGTCAGTGGATTAGATGTAATAGTAAGAAAAAAAGTTTTGGATCTATTATTAAAACTACAACGAGAGTATAAAAGTACATATTTATTTATAACTCATGACATTGATGTTGCCATTTACATGTCAAGAGATATCATGGTAATGAAAAATGGAAAAATAGTGGAACATATAACAGATTTAAAGTCATATAGTGATTTTCAACACGAGTATTCAAAAATGCTAATAAAATCCCAGTTAAATTGATAATCATTAATATTATACAAGGGATTTTTAGATAAAACATCAGGAGGAAAAACAATGAAATTATTAAAGAAAATGAGTGCTACTGTTTTAGGTATTATTTTATCTATATCATTAATTACAGGGTGTTCATCAACAACTAAGGAAAATTCTAAGAGCAGCAAAAAGGATATTACTTTATGTGAAAGCTGGAATTTTGATACAGGATTTTTTACAGTACTTTCACCTAACAACATTGGTAGCAACTATGGACCCTTGAATTATTTATGTAATTTCTATGAAACTTTAGTTCAGTATGAAGATGGAGAGATTGTGCCTGGTCTAGCTAAGGATTGGGAAATATCTGATGATGGTCTTGTATACACTTTTAATTTGAAGAAGGACATAAAATTTTCTGATGGAGAATATTTCAATGCAAAAGTTGTCAAGCTGAATCTAGATAATATTCCAAAAATGCTAGGTGATTTTAATGGTGCCTATGGCGCCACGACTACATTAATAAAAGAAGTTAAGGTCGTAGATGAATATACAGTTGAAGTTAATCTATCATCACCATATTATGGAGCTTTACAAGATTTTACTTTGTTGTTACCTATGGGAATGATGTCACCTAATGCATATAATGAAGATGGTACTCTTAGTGAAATGACTAAGATAAAAACATTAGGAACTGGACCGTATATGTATGATGGACAAAAGGATGGAGAAAGTTATGTATTCGTAAGAAATAATGAATATAATAGAAAACAGCCAGATGTAGAAAGTTTTAGTGTCAAGGTCATTCCAGATAATGATGCAAAAATTCTTGCTCTAAGAAGTGGGGAAATAGATGCAATTATAGGCTCACCTAATATTTCTTATGATTCTTTTAATGAACTTTCAAGTGATGATAAATATAAAGTCAAAGTGTCAGATGCAATAGTTCAGACAAGGCTCATAGGATTTAATCTTTCTGAAAAACCATTTGAAGAAAAAGCTGTTCGTCTTGCGATTAATCATGGGATTAATAAAGATGAGATTAGTGAGAATCTATTCTATGGTATAGAACAAAAAGCGGATGGGGTATTAGACAAGTCTCTACCATATTGTGATGTTACTGTAGAGCAATATGAATATGACCCAGAAAAAGCTATACAAATCCTTGAAGATGCAGGATGGATTGATTCAGATAGGGATGGAATCAGAGAAAAAGATGGGATGAGATTAGAGGGCGAAATAGTATACATTAGTGGTATGGCTATGATAGAAGATTTAAGTCTTTCTGTAGCTCATTATCTAAAAGCTATTGGTATGGATGTTAAGGTGAAAGGTATGGAAATGATGGCTCAATTTGGAGTAATCGCAAGTGGTGATTTCACTATGGCAATGCAGGTAACCAATCCAATACCATATGATCCATATTTATTTATGACTAGAGTCAATCCAGATCCTTTGAGAGATAATTTATTAGCTCAAGGATTGAAGCATATAGATAATGCTAGTGAGATACTTAATGAGCTTACTTGTATGACTGATAAAAGTAAAATACAAGAAACTTATGATTTTGTGTTAAAAGAGATTAATAAAAATGGGGCAATAATTCCTTTGACAAAAGTTAAAAGTCTTGGAGTATTCAATGAAGAGGTTATAGAAGATTATAAGTTCTTTGGGCATCCTGATTTGCCGAATGTTGCTAATATTAGGTTGAAGTAAGTTTAAAACATAAGGGTATAAACTAAAGATTTATAGGACAACGGAAGTATAGTGATACCCTATATAGTGATAATCACCCTATATGTTTCTCACATACTTCCGTTGTCCAAATAACTATTACCGACCTGCACTTTTAACCCTAGAACATATCATCAAACAACCATAGTCTTTAATTCAACACTATCATTTTTAACACTCTGACCTAATTCTTTTTCTATCTTAACAGCAAAAACTATAGTTACCACAGTTGTCAATATATCAGCTACTGCCTGAGAATATATAATTCCATCAAGACCTAATAATGAGGGCAAAATCAATATTACTGGTATGAAGAATATACCTTGTCTTCCTATGTTAAGTATTCCACCAGATACAGCTCTACCAATGGCTAAATATAATGTGGAATATGTGAACTGAAATCCAAATGTAAAGAACATTATAGTATTGGCTCTCAGTGCTTTTACACCGATTCTAATAACCTCAGTATCTGAACTGAATATTGAAATTATAGGTTTAGCAAAGACAAAAGTTATAATGGTCCATGCTATACAAAAGAGTGTTGTCCACTTAATAGTGCTTTTGGTAGCATCTTTTAACCGACTAAGATTTTTTGCACCATAACTATAACCTGCAATAGGCTGAAAACCTTTCATGAAACCAAATACAACATTAGTACCAAGAGTAATTATCCTAAGTACAATCCCTATTGCAGCTATAGCTTGATCATCATAAGCCTTAGCAGCTCTAGCTATCAAGCTCATAGATAAACTGCAAAGAAGTTGTAATAGCAACATTGAAATACCGATCTTGATTATCTGTGCATAAGTATCTTTTTTAGGAGTAAAGTTGGATAATGAGATTTTGAGGAAACTTTTACCGCTAACAAAGAACCTTATATATATAAGCGATGTAACAATCTGAGAAAGTAAAGTAGCTATTGCAGCACCTTCGACTCCGAGATTAAATGTATATATAAATAATGGGTCTAAGATCATGTTGAGTACTGAACCGCTAATCATTGCAGTTAAAGATATATTAGCGGCACCTTGTGCTACAGCTAGATTACCAGTAGCAACATTCACAGTGCTGAATAACATACTAATGATGAATATAGTCGCATAACTCTTGGCAAAAGGTAATATCGTTTCAGTAGCTCCCATAAACAATAATACAGGACCTAAGAAAATGAATATTGATATAACTATGAGAACACCAATCATCAAGGCACTGAACAATGCAGTTGAAGCCACTTCATTGGCTTTTTTAATATTTTTGGAACCGAGTAATCTAGATATATAGGAACCACCACCAGTCCCGAATGTCAGTCCAATACCTGAGAAAATCAGAGATATTGGGAATGCAACCGTAACAGCTGCTACTTGACTTATGCCAAGACCTGATACAAAGTATGTATCTACAACGTTATATAGTGCTATGACAAGCATACTTACTACCATTGGTATGCCAAGTTTAAATAATGATTTAGTTATATTACCTTCACTCATTAATGTGATTCTATTATTATTTTTACTCATATAGAGCATCTCCTTTCACAATCCATTCACTTGCTGCTTCTTGTTCTTTAACCATTCTGTAATAGTGACCTTTTTGTTTCATTAAAATTTTATGGTTACCTATTTCTTCAACCTTACCATCGTTTAATAGGATTATCTGATGAGCATTGCGTATCGTATTCAATCTATGAGCAATTACAAATACAGTTTTATCTTTCATTAATCTGTCTAAGGCATTATTGATTTTTGCTTCATTATCTGGATCAAGGGAAGCAGTTGATTCATCTAACAATAGGATAGGTGCATTTTTGAGAATGGCTCTTGCAATTGCAATACGTTGTTTTTCACCACCTGAAAGAGAAGTGCCTCCTTGTGCAACCATAGTGTTATAACCATCTGGTAGCTTTTTGATAAAGCTATCACAATTAGCTAGTTTTGCAGCTTCAATAACTTCTTTGTATGTAGCGTTAGGTCTGCCGATTTTAATATTATTAATAATTGTATCATTAAGTAATACATTTTCTTGGAAGACTGCACTGATATAACGGAGTAAATGATCTGGATTAAGATCTTTTATATCTCTGCCGCCTATTTCTATTGAACCATTTGTAGGGTCCCAAAAACGTGCTATCAGATTAGTGATAGTTGATTTTCCAGATCCAGAAGGACCTACTAGAGCGGTAATACTCTTTTCTTTTGCTATAAAATTGATATTGTGCAGAACTTCTTTTCCAGATTCATACGCAAAATCAACATTTTTAAAAGATACTTTATAATTGTTTAATATAAAATCATCATCTGAGTATGAAAGGGGTTTATAGTCAAATGTGGTTTTAAGATTACTAGTAGCGAGCTTTAAATCATTTAACATTATATAATAGTGCTCAAAAGATATAAGGAGAGCAGAAAGGGCTAGACTCATTATCATGAATGCAACAAAAGATTCAGAGGTTAGATCATGTCCAGATACCATATAACTTCCTAATAATAATATTAATGGAGTTAAAAAACTGACTATGATTACATACATGCAATTGGGTATTGCCATTTTATATTCTGTTTTGATACTTAGTTTTCTTGTGTCTTCTAGAGTATTGATTAGACGTTCAAAGTGGGTATCTGTAAGATTATGGGATTTGAATACCTTGAATCCTTTTATATACTCAATTACGACTGAGATCATGCGTGAACCAAGACTACGTTTTTCTTTTCCGTATTTCTTTACCATGAGATTACTCCAATGTAGTATGGGAAAAGAAATGAGTATCACCAAACATTGTGATAAAGCTAATTGCCAGTTTATGAAAAACGTACCAGTGATGATTAGTGCAACCAGTGTAATTGTTTTTATGCAGAATGGCAGTGCATGTGAAAGAACTCCTTCAAAACTAGCAATGTCATTAGTAAGTGTATTCATTAAATGACCGATACTGTTCTTATTAAAATATCCAAGATTAAGATTACATATATGTTCACCAAGATCCACTCGAACATCATGTGCAACATCAAAACCTCTAATGAAACACAATAGATAACCTTTGCGATATACAATAATACGGTAAATCACACTTAGAGCACAAATTATTGTATATATTATTATCTTGGATTCAGTTAGAGTATTATTTAGTAATTCTACTACTGTTAAGTACAAAATAAAATATAATGCCATACTTCCTATGGCATCAATCAATGTTAAAAAGATAGGAAGATAAAGCTTTTTCTTATTGTCTTTTAATAGCCAGTTAATTGTTTTAAGCATCTAAACGGCCTCCTTTTGTGATGATTGTATATAAGCATTCCACATTGTCTGATAGATTCCACTAGACTGTAATAAGTCTATGTGTGTACCTTGTTGTGCAACTTTTCCTTCATCAAAGACAACAATATTATCAGCATTAATTATTGTATGAAGTCTATGAGCAATCATTATTGCTGTTTTGTCTTTTAATAAATTAGATAGGGCAAGTTGAATTTTATGTTCATTTTCTATATCTGAAAATGAAGTTGCTTCATCAAAAATAACTATTGGAGAGTTTTTCAAGATTGCACGTGCTATTGCGATACGTTGTTTCTGACCTCCAGAAAGTTTGATTCCTTCAGAGTCTCCTAGTCGAGTCTTATAACCTTCAGGTAAACTTATTATAAAATCATGAATCATAGCTCCTTTAGCGGCTTCTATAACTTTTGAAGATTCTGTATTACTACCCATTGCTATATTTTCAAATATGGTATCATCCATAATAAATATATCTTGAAATACAAAAGCAGTAGTATCCATTAATGAATTAGTTGTTAAATCTTTGATATTAGTATCATTAATTCTAATTTCACCTTTATTAACGTCGAAGTATCTTCCAATCAATTGAGCTGCAGTAGTCTTACCAGCTCCAGAGGCACCAACAAATGCTGTAAAGCTACCAGCTGGTATGTTGAGATTCACATTATTAAGTATAGATGTATCTGAGTAGGAAAAAGACACATCATTAAAGCTGACACTATAACTCTCCTTCTTTGGAAGAATCATATTTCCTTGAGATATAGGTTCTAGATTCAATATTTTTTGAACATGGGTCAATCCGCTTTTTAACTCCATGATTCCCATTCTTATATTAATAAGATTAAAGAATGCACTAAAAAAACACATTGATAACAGTATAAATAAAAGATAATTTCCAAGAGAGAGCATTTCATTTATATACAAAAAACCCCCAATAGGTAATGTGAATAAAATAGCTGAATCAAGGATTACAACAGTGACTGCTATTGGAGCACAAGATTTTTTTGCCATCTTTTTAAGACATGATGTATATAGCCCCAACGAATTAGTATATCTTTTAAAGTGTTTAGCGGATAGATGATACATTTTTAGAACTTGCATACTGGATACCATCTCATTGACTGATGCGTTAACAGAAGATATGGTATCGGCAAATTCTGTTGTTAATTCTGGATATCCTTTCATGATTTTCATTGGTATGACAATGCCAAGAACAGCTGGTATTAACATGCATATTGCCATTATTGGTTGAATAATGAGAAGTAGTATAAATAATATGATAGGTACAACAAATGATTGAGCTAGATCTATGAGGTTATGACCTATAAAATTCTCTAATCTTCCAATGTCATCAAATAAGGCTGTTTTTATATCACCTTGAGAATTATCGTTGAAAAATCCTAGTTTTAATTTTGACATATACCTAATTACTTTGATCCTTAGTTTATGCATTGTATTAAATGCTGATAAATGAGCACAAAGACTAGCCACTGATAATAACAAAGATTTTAATATAACTGAAGCAATACTAATGATTGCCCAATAAATAATAAATGTAAAATTAAATCCAGTTTGAGTATACTCATAGATTATTTGGTATATTGCAAGGTATGGTACAAAAGATAATGCAGAGCATATGACTGCAAGTAATAATCCTATAATTAATTTAATGCGTTCGCCTTTTAGTAAAGAATATAGATTATTGAATAAAGATTCTTTTTTATTCATTTTTAGGCTCCTTTCTTAATTGAGAGTTATTATCAAAATCTATTGATGTTTATATTATAGCTTTTTTTATAGTAATTACAATATACTAGTATCTAATAAAATTGATTTTGAATAAACGGTGTAAAAGCTTTTCAAATCAACATTTAATGACGGTTTATAGAGTGTAAATATGATAATATTATGATATAATTATGGTATTATATGATATAAAATTATGATAGAATGATATTAGTGTTTTCATAGGAGGAAAATTAAATGATAGAGACAATACATGAATACTATTCGGTGTTAACGGAGCAGCTTCCATTTACAATGGTGTACGAATGCTCACAGAAAGGTGATTATTTTTATAGAATGGAACCAGAATATGGTGAAGGGAGTCTAAGGCTTATTTCATTTAATGACATGTTCATGGTAATTATTGCAGATTATACACCAAAAGATAATCTCGAAAAAGTATCAGAAATCACTCAG
Source organism: Vallitalea sediminicola (assembly GCF_054408565.1). Classification (NCBI taxonomy): domain Bacteria; kingdom Bacillati; phylum Bacillota; class Clostridia; order Lachnospirales; family Vallitaleaceae; genus Vallitalea; species Vallitalea sediminicola. Next base: position 115,191 of record NZ_BTPT01000034.1, on the reverse strand, counting down.
AGTTATGTAGAGATCAGTCAATTTGAAACAAGTTCCAGTTCTTTCAAAGTGGGTAAACAAAAGGTTAAACCAGTTAAAAAAGGTATATGCTGTTATATCAATAATAGTAAAAAAATATACGTATATTGCAAAAAAGGAGAGCCTGTACGTTTTACAAAAGTAATAATATCCAAAGAATATTATGATGATTTTTTACAAAAAAGATATGGAGATAGTTATCAGGGGGCTAAAAATGCAGTAAGATTTCTATCATTAAGCCCTAATCAACCAGAGCTTAATTTTATATTCCAACAAATAAAAAGTTCCAGGGCAAAAGGTTCGTCCATGAATATATATCTAGAAGGTAAGATACTAGAATTATTAGCTCTTGCTACTTATAATTATGAGCAAGCGATTAAAACTGAGCCTATACATGTGAAACTTAGTAATAATGATGTAAGATCTTTGAAAAAAGTAATAGAGTATATGAATAAAAATCTAGCTAGGTATCCATCAATTGAGGACTTATCAAAGCTTGCAAGCATGAGTACTACTCGTTTTCAATTAGCTTTCAGAAAAACATATGGAACTACTGCATATGAATATCTGAAATCGCTACGAATGAATCAAGCTTTACTTCTTTTGCAAGATTCTAATTATAGTATACAGAACATCGCAAAGGAAGTAGGTTATAATAATGCAGGACATTTTGCAGGTATATTCAAAAAAATGTATGGTATGACACCAAAAAAGTATAGAGACATGCAAGATATATTGTAATTAAAAAAAGTTGTATTAAAATTATAAAAATATCTTGACATTTTAAATCTACAAGTGTAAACTGAATAATAGATTTACGCGTGTAGATTTAAAAACAGGAGGTTTATTATATGAAAAAGAATATTCCTAGTATCTCTGATTCAGAATTAGAAGTCATGAAATTAATATGGTTCAAGAACCCTATTACTTCTGATGAGATAATAAATAGTTTATCTGAAAAAATGAGTTGGAATCCACAAACTATTAAGACTTTTATAACCAGGCTGGTTAAGAAGAAAGCTATATCTTATAACAGGGTAGGACGCAATTATTTATATTATCCTATTGTTACTCAAAAGGAATATGTAAAGGTTGAGAATAAGAGTTTTCTTCAAAAAATTTATGATGGTGCTGTTGATAGGCTGGTTTATAACTTCATTGAACAAGAGGATCTATCAGAAGAAGATATTGATAAACTTCAAAAGATGTTAGAAAACAAGAAAAAAGATAAGCATTAAGAAATAAGTATTCCAAAAGGAGTAATAGCTATGGATATTCTTAATATGATATTCACGAATGTACTATTAGTCACATTCACATCAAGTATAATAGCAGTAATAATACTCTTGATCAGATATCTATTGAAAGCAAAAATTAGTATACGATTTAACCAGATACTATTAAGTTTTATTTTATTAAGATTCTGTATGCTTATAGTACCAGAAAGTTCTATAAGTATACTAAACCTATTGCCCCAATATGGTGCAGAAAATACTATATCAGAGAGTTTGTCCACTATACATCCCAATATAGAAAATAAACAAACTCTAGGAAATAGTACAGAAAAAATAACACAAGTTAATTATATCAAAAATACTGATGAACGTCTAGATTCGACTATCAATACAACACATGTTGAAAAGAAAATTAGTATTACTAACATACTATCAATCATATGGTTAGCTGGATTATTAATAATCCTAATTGGTGCAATTTTAATACAGGGGAGATTCACTTATAGATTAAAATCATGTGAACGAATAGATGATAGTGAGTTACTAATTATTATGGAGAGATGTAAAAAGATATTAGGTATAAAAAGAAATGTAAACATATATATGGGAGATAATTTTAAAAGCCCATTCATAACAGGTTTATTTAGACCTAGTATATACATTCCTAAGCAGATGATTAATGTGGATCAAGAACATTTTCAACATGTGATTTTGCATGAACTTGCTCATTATAAGAGAAAAGACCTAATTTACAATATATTTAGCGTTATAGCTATAGGTATTCACTGGTTTAATCCGATAATATGGAAAATAACTTTGGTTATTAAATCAGATATTGAACTGGCTTGTGATACATATGTTCTTGATAAATTAGGGGAAGATAATGCAATATCTTATGGGGAAAGTATATTAGTTGTAACACGATTGTTTCTATCAAGACGTAATCAGATAGGATTAGCTTGTTATTTCAGTAATACAAAGAAACAGTTGGAGAGGAGAATTATAATGATTAATAAGTTCAAGAAAAATACATATAAATTTACAGCACTATCATTAATGGTAGCATTATTGATAGGAGGTATAGTGCTTACTAATCCAGTAAGTGCTAGACAAAAAAATGATAAGATGAAAGATTCTATAGATAATCTGGAAGTTGATGAGAATAAGGATATGATGGATGATATCTTAGTTAAATTATATTGTAACAGGTATAACAAGTTGGATAGTTTTATTGATAATGTAGATTTTGATTTTATGGTGCCGGACTATGTACCACAGAACAATTATTATTTGGGCGAATTAGCTTGGTTTCCACATGATGAAAGAGCTAGATTGTTTTATGATAATGATAATGGATTTTTCCTTGATATTATGATATTTCAAAAAGATCCAGATGAATATTTTGGCAATAGGACAGTAAAAGTAGATAGATATCCAAGTAGTATAGAAGGGATAGAGGGCGAAATATTAGTTACTAAGTTTGGTTCTGAGACTACTAAACATTTTATATATAAGAAAAAGGATATATATTATGTCATAGATTATCAAAAAGTTAATGGAGACAACAGTATTAAAAGTGAGATATCATTATCAGAAGTTGCTGAAATAATTAAATCTCTAAAAAATCCAGAAGATGTTGATAAAAGTATCTTTGATCTACCTAATATAGATTTTTGTGTGTATAGTATGGAAGATATGGAAACAGCTAGAGAAATTGTAGGATTTGATTTTAAACTACCTATTGATGATTTTTTAGGTAAATATACTACAATTCAGGCTTCAGAAGATAGAAAAGATATAAATCTGAATTTTGAAGGTGGCTTCAACCTAGTACAAACACAGGAAATTCCTTATTATTATAATCAATTTACTAAACTTGGTAAATTAGAGATAGCTGATTCTGAAAAGGTTTGGTTTGAAAAGGTGGAAGGTAATTGGGAATATATCAATAATAGAAAAGTGTTGAAAGTAATCTATACGTGTGAGTTATTCGGAAATCAGACAGAACCAGATAGAGACATTGAGTATATCTGGTGTGATAATGATATATATTATTGTGTTTCATATAATGGTTATACTAGTCCAATAGATATTGAAAAGGCAATGGAACATATTATGGACTCAAAGACTTTTGATGAGATATCTAATGTAAAGTAGTATCAATTAACATTAAGAAATAAGTATTCCAAAAGGAGTAATAGCTATGGATATTCTTAATATGATATTCATGAATGTACTATTAGTCACATTCACATCAAGTATAATAGCAGTACTAATACTAATAATCAGATATCTATTAAAAGCAAGAATAAGTATTGGATTTAACCAGATACTACTAAGTTTTATTTTATTAAGATTCTGTATGCTTATAGTACCAGAAAGTTCTATAAGCATATTAAATCTACTGCCCCAATATGGGGCAGAAAATACTATATCAGAGAGTTTGTACACTATACATCCCAATATAGAAAGTCAACAAACTACGATAGATGATATAGGAAAAAAAACACAAATCAAGTATAACCAAAATACTGATAAACATTTAGATACTCCTAATATTAATATAGCACAGGTCAAACACAGATTTAGTATTATTAACATACTATCAATGATATGGTTAGCGGGGTTATTAATAATCTTAGCTGGCTCAATAATAATACAGAAGAGATTTATTATTAGATTAAAATCATGTAAACAAATAGATGATAGCGATTTAATAATTATAATAGACAAGTGTAAAAAGATATTAGGTATCAAAAGAAATATAAATATATACATGGGAGATAATTTAACAAGTCCATTAATAACAGGTCTAGTTAGACCCAGAGTATATTTTCCTAAACAGATAATTAATGTGAATCAGGAGCACTTTCAACATGTGGTATTGCATGAACTTGCCCATTATAAGAGAAAAGACTTAATTTACAATATATTTAGCGTTATAGCTATAGGTATTCACTGGTTTAATCCAATAATATGGAAAATAACTTCTATTATCAAATCAGATATAGAACTAGCCTGTGATACGTATGTTCTTGATAAATTAGGAGAGGACAATGCAATATCATATGGGGAAAGTATATTGGTTGTTACACGATTGTTTCTAGCAAGGCGTAATCAGATAGGATTGGCTTGTTATTTCAATAACACTAAGAAACAGTTGGAGAGGAGAATTATAATGATTAATAAGTTTAAAAAAAATACATATAAATTTACAGCACTATCGATAATGATAGCATTATTAATAGGAGGTATAGTGCTTACTAATCCAGTTAAAACTAAAGCACAAGAACCTAAAATTGAAGTTGTTGAAAATAAGGACCTAGTGGAAAATATTATTGAGCCTCGATATTATAAAGAATATAATGATTTGGATAGACTTTTAAAAGATGTCAATTTTAATATTATGATTCCAGAATACATAACAGAAGGTGATTATAAGATAGAATGTATTCAATTCATTCAAGAAGAAAATAGAATTAACTTCTTCAATAGTATTAATAATGGATTTTACTTTAACATAGATATATCTAAAACACACCCTGAAATCTATTTAGTAAATAAGATGTATAATAGTAATCCATCTATAATAAACAGATATATTACAAATTATGAAGGTGTTGAAGGTGAAGTAATAGAAATTAGTATTGGTGGTAAAACATTAACCAAACATAAACATTTTGTGTTTGAAAAGGATAATATTTATTATGATATAGAGTATAACATTGTTGATCAGGATAATAATGTTATTGGTGAATTGAATTTATTAGAAGTTGCTAAAATGATTAAATCTCTAAAAAAACCTGAAGATATTGATAAACATAATTTTATAACTCCTTATAAAACAACACATATATATAAAATGGAAGATATGAAAGAAGCTAGGGAAAATATTGGATTCGATTTTAAATTTCCTATAGATAATAAATATAGGTCTATAAGTATCATAAATGATAAAATTATATTAATTAGTGATAGTGAGTATAACTATAGGTTATCAATAGAGAAGAAAGCACCGTATTATTATAATCAATTCAATGAACATGGTAAAATTAACAATGATAATGAAAAAATGATTAAAAGATTAGAAGCAAATTGGGAATATATAAACAATAAAAAAGTGTTAAAATTAATAACAACCTTTAATAATTCAGATCAACGACCATTTGAAAAAACAGCGGATGAGAATATTCAATTTATATGGGAAGATAATGATATCTACTATAATGTTATATTTTCTTCATTAACAAACAATTATAATAAAACTGAAATGGAGAAAATAATTAAACATATTATGGATTCAAATAGTTTTGATGAGATAATAAAAGAAAATAGTATGAATTAAATAATATCTTACTTGGGGTGGAATTTCTTGAATTTCACCCCTTTATTTTTTGTTTTTCTATCTTGATTGCAATATAATTAACTCTAATGTATCATATTAAAATAGAGTTAAAAGTCATTAACTATGGAAGGATATTAGCTTATGATAGATAATAAATTTATTGAAGAAATCAAGAAAAAGGATTTGGATATATCTGCACTCGCAAAAAAAACAATAGATGATAAAGAATATAGAGATATGGTAGTGTTGTATTTGATGACTTACAAAGAAATTATGGTTTATTACCACAGTTATTATATATTAGCATATGCAAGTGAAATAAAACCAGAATTGTTCTATGAATATTGGGATGATTTTGCTTCCCTGCTTAGTCATAAAAATTCTTATCATCGTGATATTGGAATGATATTGATTGGGAATCTAATAGCCGTTGATACTAATAATAAACTAGAGGATGTTTTTGATGAATATATTAAGTGTATTGATGATGAAAAATTTATGACTGCTCAATGCTGTGTTAGAAATCTGAAAAAAATAGTTAAGTATAGAGAAGACATGATAGGAAAAATAGGTAATATGGTACTTCACATAGAAGATATAACATCATATACAAAAAAACAGACAGAATTACTAAAATATGATATTTTAGATCTTTTGGATTCGATTTATGATAAAGCACAAGATAAGACGGAAATTAATCTATTTATTAATGATTGTATAGAAAGCATTAGTCCTAAAACAAAAAAAATGGCTAAAAAATTGAACAATAAATATAATATTATTATATGAAATCCTTATTAAGGATAAGGAAATTAAAGTGAGATGGTTATAGATTTCCTAATTGACTGGAAATATGTTATTTGAAGTGAAGTTTAATCTTATATATAATAAAAGAGTATTAAAGTAAACAGCTGTTATATTTTGCTTAACAAATGAAACGCTTATAAGTTGTTTCCAAAAGACTAAAAGGGAGAAGATAAAGTGAAAACTTCAAAAGTTCAAAGCATACTACAAAAATATCTAATGCCAATAGCTAACAAAGTTGAACAACAAAAACACTTACAAGCAATTAAAGAAGGTATGATAGGTATAATACCAATTATTATACTTGGTTCATTTTGTTTGCTACCAATAGCGGTAAAGAACCTCCTAGGTTCAGGAGCTATAGCAGACTTTATTGGTAGGCATATGAAAGGTTTAACATATGCAAATCAATTTACAACAGGTCTTATTGCCATTTATGCAGTGTTTTTTATAGCAAATGCATTAGCAAAAAGATATGATTTCAAATCAAATTTTGTGGGTATTACTGCAATGGTAGTATTCTTGATTTTAAGTGGTATACCAATTAAGGATGGCCTAGGTACAGCTTATTTAGGGGCAGAAGGGTTATTTACAAGTATTGTAGCAGCAATTCTTACAGTAGAAGTAACGCGCTTTATGGTTAACAAAAAGTTGGTAATAAAACTTCCGGATAGCGTACCTGAAATGGTGGGTGAAAGCTTTAGTATTCTATTCCCATTTATAGTAAATGTAATAATTGCAACTTCTGTATCCATGTTAGTACAATATACTACAGGTTCAGTATTTCCTCAATGGTTTATGAAAATACTAGCACCGGCAGTTGGTTCAATGGATACACTACCAGCTATTCTGATTGTTGTATTTTTAACACAACTCTTATGGTTTTTTGGTTTGCATGGACCAGGAATTACATCAGCGGTTTGGGTGCCATTTGCAGTTTCTTATGGTGCAGCAAATGTAGCTTCATATGCTGCAGGACAACCAGTATCACATTTCTTTACATTTGGATTCTATTATGCATTGATTCAAGTAACGGGGTCAGGATTGACACTTGGACTAGTAATATTAATGATGCGATCAAAATCTAAAAATTTTAGTGCAATAGGGAAAGCATCAATTATTCCATCAATATTTGGAATTAATGAACCAGTAATATTTGGTGCGCCTATTATATTGAACCCATTTTTATTTATACCCTTTGTATTTGGACCTTTGATAATCGCAACAATTTGTTACTTAACAATGTCATTAGGTATCGTGGGAATGCCAATTGCTGAACCACCAAGTTTTTTACCACCAGGGGTAGGAGCGTTTTTAATGACTCTAGATTGGAAAGCAGTAGTTCTTGTTTTCGCTTGTCTTGCATTAATGACATTAATATATTATCCATTCTTTAAAGCAATGGAAGCTGAAGAACTTAAAAAAGAAATAGAAGCATAGAAATTATAAACGAGATATCTAAATAACTATACTATAGGAGTGACGTTATGTGGACAGAAAGACAACTTAAAATCTTAGAAATATTGATTAAAAATACAGCGGGTATTATCGGGTCAAAAATAGCACTAAGATTAAGAGTGTCTGATAGAACTGTCCGTAATGATATCAGTGTAATTAATAGATGCCTAAAAAAATATAATTGTTGTATTAGTTCGTCTAATAAAATTGGATATTATATTAATAGTAAAGATATCCCTCTTATTGCATCTTTATTACTTGAATATAATAACGAACAACGTTTAGATGATATTAATATTAGATATAAGTTCTTAATTGGAAAAATATTGTTTTCAGAGCAACAGCATATAAATAATATTGCAGATGAATTATTTGTTTCACCTCAAACAGTTTATAAAGATTTAATCAAATTACAATCTATCATTGGAGATAAAGTAGAAGCTGAGTTATTTACAATACAAAATGAAATAGTGTATACAACAGAAAATGAAGAAGTAATTAGAAAAGTTTTTGTTGCACTCCTAGAAGAAGAAATTACTCGGAAAACAACTGTGTATTCTTTGGAAATATCTAACTTGTTAGATGGGTTTTACAATCAAGATGATTTTAATATATTAAGCAATTTTATTAAAAATATATTTAAAGAACATAGTATTGTACTCTCAGATGATTCATTTCTGATGCTTGTTTGGGTATTGTATTTTTCTATTATTCGTAATCAGATTAACAGAAAGTTAAGTGGTTTTTATGTTAATAAAAAATCTTCAAAAATTATTATTGAGATTTTGAAAGAAGTAGTAGATAAATTTGATGAACTCTATATTAATGATATCGGTTTTCTAGATAGTTTTATGTGGACACTTAAATTGTTTAATCCTTCAACTGAAGATATTAATCAGCAGCACCAAAATATAATGCAAGAATTTTATGATGAAGTATTAAAAAAATATGGATTTGATATTACTAGTTGCAAAGAGGTTTATTCAAATTTAACGACTCATATGGATTATATGCTTAGACGATTAGAAGAAGGATATGAATATGATAATACTGCAAGAGATTTAATTAAGAAAAAATATGCTTATGCTTATGAAATTGCAATGTTAATTGTACCTATTGTGTATAGATATAAAAAGAAATATCTTATAGATTCAGAAGTTTCATATATTGCTCTATATATCGAGTTCTATTTTGAAAATATATTTCAAAGTATCAAAGTGGTTTTAGTAAGCAGTAATTTATCAGGTATGGTTAATTTTACAAAACAGTGGATTATAAAAAATTTTCCTAACCAAATTCAAATTATTGATGTAATTCCTGTTTATCAATTAGAAGCTTTTTTGAAAGCTCAAGAGGTAGATTTAATAATATCCATGACTGATATTATTAAAGTAGATAATAAAACTGTGTATGTAATTGATGGGTTGCCGAAAGATGTAGATAGAGTGAATATTTATGAACATCTTAATCGTTGTTGCCATAGCAATAAAACAGAGCAATTAATTGAAAAAAAGTTTGATGAAAAATATGTATCAATATATGAAGAAGAAGTAACATTTGAAAAAGTAATCTATGATTTATCAAGGAAACTATATGATGATAAATATATAGATAATCATGAGAAATTTTATAAAGATGTTATTGAAAGAGAAATTAATTATCCAACATTTTTATCAGAACATTTTATGGTACCCCATCCTCTATATACTTTCTCGAAAAAAAGTATAGTTAGTGTGGCAATAATTAGAAAACCAATAAAATATAAAGATAAACAAGTGAAACTTATCTTTTTACTTGCTTCACAGGCGAAAGTTGATAAAGAAATACAAGAACTATTTCAATTGTTTAAACAAATGGGACCAAATAAAAAGTGCTTTGAAATGCTAGTAGCTAGTAAAGATGCGAAACATTTCTTAACACAGTTAGCTAATATATTCGTATGATATTTATTATGACAAATATATTATTATAAATTAATAGGAGAGAAAGACAATGAAAATATTAGTTGTATGTAACGGTGGAATGTCAAGTTCTATTTTAATGAAAAAAATGAAAGATGCAGCTCAAAAAAGAAATCTGGATGTTATTATTGAAGCTAGACCAAATTCAGGATTAAAAGATGAAATCGGAAATTGGGATGTATGTCTTATAGGACCACAAATTGTTTATGCATTAGAGAATATAAAACAAACATTAGGTGTACCAACTGAAAGTGTAGATACAAGAGTTTATGCACTTGCTGATGGAGAGAAAGCTCTTGATCAAGCATTAGCATTAGCAAAATAGTGAAGAATGGTGAGATGAATGGTAGATATTGAGAAATTAGCACAAATAGCTATGGAGATTATATCGTATGCAGGAACAGCTAAATCAAATTATATCCTAGCATATGAAGCAAAAAAAGCAGGTAATCAAGAAGAGCATAATGATAAACTTATGCTAGCGGATCAAAACTTTAAGAGAGCACACGAAGTACATTTAGGTTTATTGAGTGAAGAAATGAAAACTCAAACACCACAGATTTGTTTGCTTTTAGCACATGCAGAAGATCAATTGATGAGTGTTGAAACAATTAAATTTTTAACTAAGGAACTATCACAATTTGTTAGTGCAGATAAATAGATATCAATATTATTTATGAAAATGTACATTATGTAATTTAAGGAGGAAATACAATGTCACAAAATTATAATATATGGTCGGAAATAACAACAAAGAATGGATTTGCAGCAGATGAAATAATTTCTTCATTACAAAAATCAATTCGTAGAGCAATGGTGGAAGAAGCATGTGAATATGCATATGAATTATACATAACATCACCATTACTGTTAGATAAATTATGGAGAAGGTTGTTAGCTATTTCAGTGGAGGATATAGGGTTTGGAAATCTTGATGCAGCAGGGTATATCCAGAATTTAAGTGAAATGAGAAAAAATTTCCCTTATGATGATGGAGATCAACCAATATTTTTTATCCATGCAATTCGTATATTATGCAGTTGCAAAAAAGATCGTTCAAGTGATCTTCTTAAAAATATAATTATCAAGGGATCTGCTCTAGGTAAATTACCTACTATTATGGATGTCGCACTTGACAAACATACAAAAAGAGGTGTAGCTATGGGTAGAGGATCTAAGCACTTTTTTGAGGAAGGTACTATAGTTACTCCAGAATTAAAAGTTGACAATGATTATAAAGAAAGATATAGAGAAATCATTGAGACTTATGATCCTAAAAATAATGTGGAGAATGCTTTTAAATTTAATAATACACAGTTCTAATATTTAGTTGATAGGTTATTAGTATAAAGGGGCTTATTAGCCCCTATTTCTAACTGGAATACTCTATTATTTTTTTATAAATCACAATCGGAGGAAATGAAATGGAAAAAGCAGTAGTAGTGTTAAAAAATGAAGTCGGATTACATGCAAGACCAGCAAGTATGTTTGTTAAAGTGGCATCTAAATATAAATCAGATATTAGTATTGTTAAAGATGGCCAAGCTTTTATTGCAAAGAGCATTTTACAGATTTTAAGTATTGGAGCAATTAAAGATGATGAATTAACAATAGAAGTTAACGGACCAGATGAAAAAGAAGCCGTTGTTGCCTTAAAAGAATTATTTGACAATAATTTTGGAGAGTAACATGTCCTTTTCTTATCTTAGAGGAGTTGAAAATAATGGATATAAAAATACTCAATTTATTAGAAGGAGCAAAACATGCAGAAGGGCTTACAGTCATTATTGATGTATTTAGAGCTTTTAGTGTGGAATGTTACCTATATCAGCAGGGAGTAAAAAATATTTATACGGTTGGTACAATTAGAAAAGCTCAACAACTTAAATTAGAGCATCCAGAGTATATTTTAGTAGGTGAAAGAGATGGACTCTTATTAGATGGTTTTGAATATGGAAATTCACCATACTATATTAATAAGGGTGGGAACCTTAAGGATAGCACTGTAGTTCATACTACTAGTGCAGGAACTAAGGGGATTGTGAGTGCTACAAATGCTACAGAAATTATTACAGGCAGTTTTGTTAATGCTAAAGCTATAGCAACATATATTCAGCAGAAGCAACCGGAAAAAGTATCTCTTGTAGCAATGGGAAACGGTGGTGTTTATGAAGCAAAAGAAGATGTTTTATGTGCTAACTACATAAAAAGCTTATTACTTAATGAAGAACCTGATTTAGCTAATCTTGAAGCTGAACTTATAAACAATGGTGGCGAGAGATTTCAGAATACAGATACACAAGATAGTCAACCAAAAGAAGATTTCCACCTTTGTTTAGACTATGATATATTTGATTTTATTATAAGAGCTGATAAAATAGACGATAGTATTTATAAAATGGTACAGCTAAGATAAATTACATCAATCAATATAGTATGCAAGAGTTTTAATTCTTTAAATAGAATAAGGCTCTTTTTTAATGCTTTTTATTTGCCCAAGTTGTAAATATAATAATAGGTATGTAAATTAAACAGGGATAATTGTTACGAAAAGAAATATAATATTAACAATTAAATCTAATATCTATGTATATAATTTATGCGAAGTGAACAAAAGTAGACAAAGTTGTACAAAAGTACTTGAAAATCATTATCATTATGATATAATATAATTATTAAAAACTAGAAAGGTGATGCTCATGGAAGAAAAATATTATACTATTGATGAGGTTGCTGTTAAATTAGAAGTTCATACCAAGACAATAAGAAGATATATATATAGTGGTAAAATACAGGCTTTGAAGGTTGGAGGACAGTGGAGAATATATGAAAGTGCATTGGATAAGTATTATGAAGATTCTAAATGCACGTGTGGAAATGGGGATGTTAGTCAAGATGATTTTTGTGTATTTATGGATGGACAAAACAGGACAACAGAAGACAGGCTTCAAGTATGCAGTATAATAGATTATTACGTAAATGAACAAGAAGAAGCTAAACCTATTGCCCATGAAATAACAGATGTAATAATGTCTATGGAAGGACAAAACCAGTATAAATTCAATTATATATATGATTCAGCAGAAAAACGAGCTAGATTTGTTTTATGGGGTAATGCTACTTTTCTAGAGGAAGTATCTAAACGTATTAAAAAATATGAAAAATTATAAAGAAATATGATTGGAGGTTGGGAAACGTGAAAACAAAAAAAGTGTATAAAATCGACGGTATGAATTGTGCAGCTTGTTCAGCAGGAGTAGAACGTGTAACTAAAAAATTAGAAGGGGTTTCCTCAGTAAGTGTTAATATCAATACAAAAAAAATGCAAATAGAATATGACGAAGATGTAGTTGATAAGGAGAAAATTTTTGAAACAGTTGTAAAAGCTGGGTTTGTACCTTCAGAGGATTCGGAAGAAAAAAAGGTTGTAATACCAATAGAAGGAATGCATTGTGCAGCTTGTGCCAAAACAATTGAAACAGGTGTTAATAAATTAAATGGTATTTTAGAAGTATCTATAAATGTTTTAGCCAATAAAGCGTATATAAAATATGATGTTAAGAAAGTAAGACTATCAGAAATTAAGAAAGCAATTGTAAAAGCGGGATTCACTCCTAAGGAAATAGAACGTAATAATGATGCTGAAGAAGATAATTCTAGTAGTATAGAACAAAAGAAAATGTGGTTTAGATTAAAGATCGCAATAGGATTTGTTATTCCGCTTCTATATATTTCTATGGGACATATGATAGGACTGCCAATACCAAAATTCATTAATCCTATGTATGAACCACTTAACTTTGCACTTGCACAATTTATATTACTTATACCTATTGTTGTAGTTGGTAGATATTTTTATAGTAGGGGATTTAAAGCTCTATTCACAGGACATCCCAATATGGACTCACTTATTGCAGTAGGAACATCTGCGGCGATAATATATGGTATAGTTGCAACATACCAAATAAGTATTGGACAAGTTCATTATGTAAAAGATTTATATATTGAATCAGCAGGAACTATCATAGCATTAATAATGCTTGGCAAATCCCTAGAGCATCGTTCTAAGGGCAAAGCATCTGAAGCCATCAAGAAATTAATAGGACTTAGACCAAAAGAAGCTATAGTTTTACATGGAACAGAAGAGATACGTATTCCTATAGATGAAGTAGAAGTAGGGGATATTGTTTTGGTTAAACCTGGTGAAAAAATACCTGTTGATGGACGTGTAATAGAGGGAAACAGCTCGGTCGATGAATCAATGATAAGTGGTGAGAGCATTCCTGTGGAAAAAAGTGTAGGTAGTAGTGTAATAGGAGCAAGTATAAATAAAAATGGGTTATTGAAGATTGAAACTGCAAAGGTAGGTAGTGACACAGCACTTGCAAAGATTATTGATCTAGTTGAACAAGCACAGGGGTCCAAGGCACCCATAGCTAAATTGGCAGACGTTATAGCAGGTTATTTTGTACCTATTGTAATATCAATAGCAGTATTAGCAGGAATCGCATGGTATATAGGAACTGGTGATTTGGAACTTACTCTTAAGGTGTTTATATCTGTTCTAGTCATAGCTTGCCCTTGTGCACTAGGCTTAGCTACACCAACAGCCATAATGGTTGGAACTGGAAAAGGTGCAGATGAAGGAGTTCTGATTAAAAGTGGAGTAGCCCTTGAGACAGCACATAAAATAGATGTTGTAGTTTTTGATAAGACTGGTACTATTACAGAAGGTAAACCAGTAGTGACTGATCTTATTACTACAGATTATGATGAAAAAGAGATATTAAGATTAATTGCTTCAGCAGAAAAAGGTTCAGAACATCCTCTAGGTGAAGCTATAGTTCATAAAGCTGAATCAGATAATATAGAATTAGTTAGTACCATTACAGATTTTAAGACCATTTCTGGTCAAGGTATAAAAGCGGTGATAGAAGGTAAAGAACTTCTATTAGGTAATGAAAAGATGATGAAAGAGTTTAAGATTGAAGGATGTGATATTAGTAAAGGTGGGGATTTAGCTTCTGAAGGAAAAACGCCAATGTTCATTTCTATTGATGGAAAATATGCAGGTATAGTAGCTGTAGCGGATACAGTTAAGTCAGATAGCAAAAAAGCAATTGATCATTTACAAGCTATGGACATCAAAGTAGCAATGATAACAGGTGACCATAAGAAAACAGCTGAAGCTATTGCTAAAGAAGTGGGTATTAATCTAGTCATAGCTGAAGTTTTACCAGAAGATAAGTCGAGAGAAGTCAAAGCTTTACAAGATAAGGGCTATAGAGTAGCAATGGTTGGTGATGGAATTAATGATGCTCCAGCATTAGCACAAGCAGATATCGGTATAGCTATAGGATCAGGAACTGATGTAGCTATGGAATCAGCAGATATAGTATTGATGAAAGACAGTATTGTAGATGTTATAAAGGCGATAGAGCTAAGCAAAGGGACTATTAGAAATATCAAACAAAACTTATTCTGGGCATTTGGATATAATACATTGGGTATACCAATAGCAGCAGGACTACTTCATGTATTCGGCGGACCTTTACTTAATCCAATGATTGGAGCTGCAGCAATGTCGTTCAGTTCTGTATCAGTGGTTACCAATGCTCTTAGATTAAGAAATATCAAGTTGTATGATATATAATTGGTAGAGTAGCATTTTATGAGATAGAAAAGTTTATTTTAGATTAAAAGTGAGGCTTCACTTCAATACATTTCTTTTATATAAGATGTATTAGGTGAGCCTCATTTTAATTACGGATATGGTTTAATTATTGGTTACTGTATGATTCAAGAATTTCTTATGGGTATAATCAATACCTATAGCTCCAAGGGGAGCAGTTATTATAATGGCTAGAACAGCTACAGTGAGAATTGTATTGCCAGATTCCACACCTTTTTGTAAAGGTATAGCTCCGATAGCTGCTTGTACAGTTGCCTTTGGTAGATAGGCTATGGAACAAAATAGTCTTTCTTTTTTGTTTAATCTAGATTTCAATAGACATATATTTACACCAAAAATCCTGAATACTAATGCGAATAAAACAAGTAGTATAGAAATTAAACCTGCACCAGCAAGATATCTAATATCCACAGCTGCACCAACTAATACAAATAATAGTATCTCTGCGCCTACCCATATCTTAGAAAACTTAGTCATCAATCTCTTGGCGAGTACATTATAGGATTCAGATATAGTTCCGCCAAAAGCCATAACAGCTAGTAAACCAGATATTGATACTACAGGTTTCACAAAACTCTCAAGAGTTACAAATAAAAATGAAATACTTAGTATTATAAGCACTTTGACAGTGTCTCTCATATGAAGCCTTTTCACTATCCATATAAAAACAATACCTGTCATTATACCAAGAATTAATCCTAGTATTATTGATAATGGTACAGATAATAAGCTTGAAGTATCAAATCCGTTACCACTATACATCCCTAAAAAAGCAGTGAATAAAACAATAACATAGATATCATCAACAGATGAACTTGCCATTATTAATTGAGGTATGCTTTTATCATTCCCATATCCACGTTCCATTAGATTAATCATTCTTGGAACAACAACCGCTGGTGAAACAGCTGCTAATACAGTTCCCATGATAGCTGCTTCAATATAGCTTATGTCAAAGAATATTGGAGCAAGTACAATTACTGCTACTAATTCAAAAGTTGCAGGGATAAAACACATTAGAATGGCTTGTTTACCAACTTTCTTCAAAGCTCTTATATTAAGAGATAAGCCAGCTCTAATTAAAATAACTATTAAGGCAATTTCTCTAAGATCACTAGAGATATCAAGTATTTCTGGTGAAATAAGGTTAAGTACAAATGGACCAAGTATCACTCCAGTTAAGATCATACCTAATAAACCAGGTATGTTTAACTTGTTTAGAATTCCACTCAAAGCAAATCCCAAAATTAAAATTAATGATAAACTAAATAACATCTAAAAATCCTCCTTTGGCAGAACATAAGACAAAGCTTTCTTGTTCTATCATTAAAAAAGCTGATGGTTCTGCGATATTATCACAGAAGTCATCAGCGTATAAGCGGTTTTAGCTTTTGCTAAGGGAGAACTTCATTCCCTGCACAAAACATATTATCATATTATGTCATAATAAGCAATAGTTATTTATATAGTTCCAAAATGCTATTAATTAAAGCTCTTATTAATTTATAATAATATTAAATAATAGTTGACAAAAACGTATAGCTAATATACGATAATAGCATGAAGATAAATATGGAAATAGCAATCGAAAAATTTATGACTATGACTGAAAAAATATCTATTTGTGGTAAAAAACCTCGTAATTATGGAACAGATGTAGACATATATAGGAGTGAAATCCATATAATGAAATTAATAGGAGATTATGCTAATCTACATGTTTCAGAAATAGCGAGAAAATTTGGTGTTACTAAAGGAGCAGTTTCACAGACACTAAAAAAATTAGAAAGAAAGGGGTTAGTTGAAAAATACCTTGATGAAACAAATAATACAAGGTTATTGGTTAAATTAACAGAAAAAGGGAAAAAAGCATATCTAAGTCATGAAGAGCACCACGAAGTATCTGATAAAGATATTTTTGAGTATCTAAATAACTTAAGCGAACGAGAACTGGATATAGTAATAACTTTTATGGAGAAAACAAGCGAAATGGCGGAAAGACATATATAAATTTTTTTTATTCAAACGTATACATACTATACGTATAAACTAATAATTTATTACTCAAAAGATTTATAAATTATTATTTATAATAAATATCAAAATTATAAGGAGGCAAGTATGAAAGAAGATAGCAGCGTTTCAGCAAAAGATTACAAAAGGAGAAGTTTACCATCAAGAATATTAATAGCCATAAGTGTTATTGCAGGTATAATACCTATTATTATTGTTATGAGGATGGTGAATTTACTTTCTAATAATGAAATTACAACAAAGATCATTATGATACTTGGTGCAGTTATATGTTGTTGCCAGATTATTAAGGCAGCCTTTTATGCATTATCAATATGGAAAGCACATGATTACGCATATTCCACATTATCAGAAATTAGGATAAACATGATTGAACACTTGAAAAAATTATCATTCAGCTTTTTTCAGAAAAGAAAGATAGGGGATTTAACTAATATTATAAATCATGATGTTGACCAGACAGAATTATACA
Organism: Vallitalea sediminicola; assembly: GCF_054408565.1. Taxonomy (NCBI): domain Bacteria; kingdom Bacillati; phylum Bacillota; class Clostridia; order Lachnospirales; family Vallitaleaceae; genus Vallitalea; species Vallitalea sediminicola. The sequence goes on along the minus strand of NZ_BTPT01000034.1, from coordinate 97,172 downwards.
TGGCACATGGTTTGCCGGAGATAACTATAGCTATATTGATACCTTTTGTAATAGCTATTAGTCTACTTATTATGGATGTACGTCTTGGATTGGCGTTGATCTCAACTGTACCACTTGTGTTTTTGTACCAAAAAATACTTAACAAATTGATTGCGGGAAAATTCATGTATTATGCTAAAAGCACAAAAAAGATGTCAGAAGATTTAATAGAATATATAGCTACAATTCCTGTAATTAAAGCATTCAGTAAAGAAGAAAAAAGAACAGAAAAAGTATTGGATGGAATGGATAATTATATTTCATGGGTGAAAAAGATGACTGTAAGCATTTCTTTTCCTATGACTTTTTCAACAATGCTTATGGAAGGAGGACTAGTAGTATTAGCGATCGTTGGATCATTATTGTTGAAGGATAATAAAATTGATGTTAATACTTTTGTTTTGGCAATAATTCTAGGAGGTATATTCAGTAATGCATTTGCAAAACTTCCCATATTCCATCATATGAGTATTATATTCAAGAATGCACTAAGAGAAATTAACTCTGTCATGGGAGTCAAACCAATTAATGATAATGCTATTAATGATAGTTTGAAAGCTGGGAAGATAGAATTTCATAATGTTAATTTTGGTTATGAGGAAAACAAGAATACCTTGGAAGATATTAACTTAGTATTCAAAAAATATTCAATGAATGCAATAGTCGGGTCATCGGGTTCAGGTAAAACGACTATAGCAAATCTTTTGATGGGATTTTGGAAACCTAGTAGCGGAAGAATAACTATTAGAGGCAAAGATATTAGTGAAATGAGTGAGCATGATTTGACTAAGTTAGTATCAATAGTTCAACAAGAAGCTTTTTTATTTAATATGAGTATAGAAGAAAATCTTAGAATAGGTAAAAAAGATGCGACTACAAAAGAAATAATAGAATCGGCTAAGAAAGCCCAGATTCATGATATGATAATGAGTCTTCCTAAAGGTTATAAGACTATAGTAGGTGAAGGAGGAGCTAAGTTATCTGGGGGAGAAAAGCAAAGACTATCTATTGCGAGAATGATATTGAAAAACTCTCCAATCATTATATTAGATGAAGCTACTTCTGCTATTGACTCAGCTAATGAATATTTAATAAAAAAAGCAATAGATAATCTAGGAAAGAATAAAACTATTATTACGATTGCACATCACCTTAATACTGTTATCAATGCAGACCAAATCATTATTATGGAAGAAGGTAAGGTTGTAGGAAAAGGCACTCATAAAGAATTACTCCAAAATAGTGAATTATATGAAAAAATGATTGAAGAACAAGCCTGTGTAGATAATTGGGAAATTAAGGAGGTAGTAAATTCATGATATCAACTATTTTTAGATATATGACTAGAAAAGGTAAAGGTATGCTTATATTATCCATATTATCCTTTACAGTGAAATCTTTATTAGGTGCTTCAATGATGCTAGTCATTCTTGATATGCTAAATAAAATTATAGATGGTCAGACAAACAATCTATATATGTATTGGATAGCTCTTATAGGTATTATAGTATTGAAAGGATTATTTAATACGATTGGTGATTTAGCAAAACATTTTAGTGGATTTGAGATTGCAGCCAAAATCAGAAACAAAGTAACTTTAAGATTAAAAAAGTTTTCTCTAGGATTTTATACAAAAGAAAGATTAGGAGAAATTAGTACCGTTATTCATAAAGATGTTGATAATATTGAGAGTATTACAGCTCATATGTGGTCAAGGATGTTTAGTGATTTCATTACAGCTATAATTATTGGAGGGTTACTTTTTGCTATTAATTGGAAGATGGGATTTGCTATGATTTCATTTTTGCCTATAGGACTAATATTATTGGTGTCAGGGATTAAATCCAATAGTAAATTAGAAGAAAAGACTCAGGATAATCTTGCTGATATGGTTAGTTTATTTGTAGAATACACTAAAGGAATTCCTCTATTAAAAGCATTTAATGAAAGTGAAACATTTGAAAATAAACTTAAAAATAGTACTATGGATTTTGGGGAAAGTAGTAAAAAATTATCTAAATCCATAGCAAAATATATAGGAAAATACTTTATATTTTTAGAACTATCATTTGCAGTGTTAGCGATTGTAGGAGCATTCATGGTGTTCTATGGACAATTAGATGTATATAACTATATAATTTTTATAATTTTCAGTAAAGAATTCTATAAACCATTTGTTAATATAGAAACTCATTGGCTTAATTATATTAGGGTTAAAGATAGCTATAGCAGAATAATGACCATATTAAATGCTCCAATTGTTGAGACAGTGAAACAACCTAAGAAGATGGATGGATTTAACATTGAATTCAATAAGGTGAACTTTAACTATGAAGAAGATGAATTTCAATTAAGCAATGTTAATCTTGATATTGACGAAGGTAGTATGGTAGCTTTAGTTGGACCTTCTGGTTCAGGTAAAACAACTATCACTAATTTGATATTAAGATTCTGGGATCCTCAAGAAGGAGAAATAAGAATTGGAGGAATAAATACAAGAGAAATCGATTATGATGATCTATTATCTAATATAAGTATTGTAATGCAGAATGTCATATTATTCTCAGATTCAATATATGAAAACATCAGAGTAGGTAAGAGTGATGCAACAAGAGAAGAAATAATAGAAGCTGCTAAAAAAGCAGAGATACATGATTTTATTGAAACTCTGCCAGAGGGATATGAAACAAGATTAGGGGAAAATGGTGTAGGTCTATCAGGTGGTCAGAAACAAAGACTTTCCATAGCTAGAGCTTTCTTGAAAGATGCCCCTATAGTAATTCTTGACGAGATGACAAGTAATGTAGATCCAATAAATGAACGAAAAATTCAAAAAGCCATAAGTAATTTATCTGTTGACAGGACAGTCATTGTAGTTGCTCATCATCTTAAAACGATTAGAAGTGCAGACAAAATAGTGATATTTAATAAAGGTAAAATTGTTGAAACAGGTAACCATAGTAGTCTACTAAATAACAATGGCCTTTATAAAGAGTTATGGGATGCACAAAAGAATGCAGAAGAGCGAAATTTATGTACGGCATGATATGATTTTTTTTACCAGCAACGTACAGTGTCTATACGTTGCTGGTTTTGCTATAAAAAATAATAAACAGTAGTAAGCTCCCTAATATGAAAGATATAAAATGAATGCTGGTAAGATGCAGATAGAGATAATGTTTGAGATTGTATAAATCATGGAACGAATTATTAACTTATGTTAAAATAGATATATAATTTAGCATCAAAAGGGGGAAAACTATGTATTTATGTACATATGAATATGAAGGTAAAGAAAATGTAGGTGTTATGGGAAAAGATAAAAAATCTATTATTCCAGTTAATAAGCTAGTTAATGAATCTATCAATGATATGAATGAATTCATAAGGAAGTACAGTGATAAAAAATTATCATTGAAAAACAAGGTTGGAGAATACTCAGGTAATCCAATTCCATTAAAAGACGTAAAGGTCTGTTCGCCTATTAGATACCCCAAAAGAGATATTTTGTGTTTAGGCAAAAATTATAAAGACCATGCTTTGGAAATAAAAGATTTTGTTAATAACAAAGACCTTATTCCAAAGTACCCTATATATTTTACAAAAAGAGCTGATAAGACTATAGGTATAGGAGATACAATTCTTAGACATGAGCAAATAACTAATGAAATTGATTATGAAGTTGAATTAGCTGTAATAATAGGTAAAAATGGAATCAATATTGATAAAGAAAATGTGGATGAATATATTTTTGGATATACTATTGTTAACGATGTATCTGCTAGAGATGTACAAAGAAAGCATGAACAATGGTTTAGAGGTAAAAGTCTACGAACATTTTGTCCTATGGGTCCATATATTGTAACTAAAGATGAGATACCTTCTCCTGTAGCTTTGGACATTATCAGTAAAGTGAATGATGAAATCCGTCAATCATCTAATACAAAGAATATGATATTCGACATACCACATATTATCTCAGAATTATCACAAGGTATAGAATTGAAGGCTGGAGATATCATAATTACAGGAACTCCTTCAGGTGTAGGGTTAGGGTTTGATCCGCCTAAGTACTTAAAATCAGGAGATAAAATCCAATGTACAATAGAAAAAATAGGTACTTTAATAAACTATATGGAATAAATGACTTGATTAAGATAGCTCTTATAATGAACTTTAGATACTTGAGCTTTCATTATAGAGCTATTCCTTGAAAATATATTTATAAGATAATTGCTTAATAAACATTATTATTTTTTAGATATCATCACGGTATTTTTTATAATATTGGCTTGGAGTCATGTTAAGATATTTTTTAAAAACAGTTGAAAAATAATTAGTTGATTCGAAGCCAACTTTTAATGCTATTTCAGTTAGGTTATAATCTGAATTCTTAATCAGTATGGTAGCTTGATTGATGCGATACTGATTCAAATACTGTTTTAGTGATATATGATATTCTTGTTTGAATTGAGCTGACAAGTAGCTTTCGTTCATTGGAATACTTTTTGCTATATCTGCTAATTTTATGTTGTGCATATAATTGTCATGTATATATTTTAACACTTGTAATATATTCGGAGATAATTCTATGGAATTATAATCTTTTATCACATCAAAAAATTCTTTTATTATCAATTCTCCAATTTGAAATAAGGTACTATAATCATAATGTTGGTCAATATTTAATATACAGGTATTGGAAATCTTGTGTAATTGTGTTTTCAGCTCTTTAAAATGAATACACAGGTGATATTGTATGACGGTAGTAAATGCTACTAATTGGTATTTAAACATTTTTATATTACATTTACTTTGATAAGGTAACTCTAAAAATATCTGTAATGTATTATAAGATTTCAGAGCGTTCTTGATGTCTTTTATAACTAAGTAATCACATATCTGCTTAACTGCGGGAAAATTGATAAAGCCATTTGTATAATTAAAACAATCAAGAGGTAAGGTTTTACCCCATTTTGTACTATTCATAGTTTCTATAGGCTTAAAATGCTGACATCCTATATAGATGCTTTTAGACATCAGATGATAGAATAGTTGACCTAAATAATTAAGCCTATTATTATGTATATAATTAAAATACTTATAAATAGAGTAGGTAATAGGTATTTTTGTAGCCTTACAATATTTTTCAAAATAACACTTTTTATCCATAGTAGATAAATTGACAATTGTAAAAGGTTCCATAATCAAGAAAGCTATAAGTATATTATCTTTTAATACAGGAGCTATTATAGTGTAAGTGTTCTTATATAACTCATATATTAATGAGTCTAGGGGGGGGAGAGTAGTATTATTTATATAATTAATAATCACACTTTCAGCTATGTTGTTCATATACTCATTCACTTCTACATAATCATCTTTAGTTATCTTATCTATTAATTTTCCTTGGCTATCATATGCATAAACACTATATCCAGTAGTATAATAATAACTTTTTAATACATGATTAAGATGTGGATGAATAATGTTATTGTTACTAGATAAAAAAATATTCATATCTTCCTCCTTGTATTGATAATGATTATTGATATCATAACACATAATTATATTAATAACAAAAAAAATTAAAGAAATTCTAAAGATTTTAAATGTTAATGATAATGATAATTGATATCATTAAGCGGAAAGAGATGGTGAGTACATGAAGAAAATAGCAATATATGGAAAAGGCGGCATTGGAAAATCTACAACAGTATCAAATTTATCTAGAGCATTAGCTGCAGCAGGAAAAACAGTAATGCAGATAGGGTGTGATCCAAAAGCCGATTCTACTAAGAGTCTTGTAGGAGGCAAGAGAATTCCTACGATTCTACATACATTAAAAGAAAAGAAAAAAGATACTAAGTTAGAAGATATCATGGTTGTCGGTGATGGTGGAGTTTTATGTCTAGAAGCAGGAGGACCAACACCAGGTATAGGTTGTGCTGGAAGAGGTATAATATCAGCTTTTGAATTATTGGAAGAGCTTAATGCTTATGAAATCTATAAGCCTGATATAGTTATCTATGATGTTCTAGGAGATGTTGTTTGTGGTGGATTCGCCATGCCTCTTAGAAAAGGATATTCAGATGAAGTATTTATCGTAACAAGTGGTGAAATGATGAGTATGTATGCAGCTAGTAATATCGCAAAAGCGGTAAGGCAGTTTTCTAATCGTGAATATGCTTCACTTGGCGGATTGATACTCAATGCCAAGAATATTGAAAACGAAGATGAACTAGTGAAAAAATTAAGTACAGAACTAGATACATCAATTATTCAACATATACCAAGGAATCCAATAGTGCAAAAAGCAGAAAATCTAGGTAAGACTGTTGTAGAAGCTTTTCCAGAGGATGAAATGTCTAAAATATATATGGATTTAGCACAAAAGATTATTAAGGAGGAAAATGATAATGAGAAATAAAGGATTAATTTGTTTGATATTAATAGTCGTGATGATGGCTGTGGGGTGTAGCCCTAAGGACACTCAAGTCGAAACAAGTAAAGATGAGACTAAGGTACAGGATGGCAAGGAACAAGGAAAAGATAGCGATGTAGATAAAAAAGAAGATAACAAAGAAAATGTACATAATGATCAAGATAAGAAAAAAGAAGAAATTGATGACATGACAAGTGCTTCCAAAAAAGAAGAGAGTAAAATGGAATTCGATTCAGTACCTAATAAAGTAGCTACAGGAACAATAGGATTAACAGAAATATTTGATGCATTGGATATAGAATTAGTAGGTGTACCATCATCAAAATCTCATAATATACCAAAGCGTTATGCTGACCTTCCTGCTATAGGAATGAGTATGCAGCCAGATATGGAGAAATTAAAAAGCTTGGAACTTGATGTATTTATAACTGATAGTGCTTTACAGGATGCTTTGGAAAAAAGTCTTGAAGACAAGAAAATAAAAGCTGAATTTGTTAAAACCAGCGGATATAGCGATATCATCACATCAATAGAATCTATTGGTAAAGCTTTTGATAAAGAAGATAAAGCTAATGAAATTATAAGTAACATGAAAAAAGTTGAAAAAGAAGTAATGGACAAGATAGAAGGAAATGACAAGAAAAAAGTCATGATAATATTCGGAACACCTGAAAGCTTTATGTTAGCAACAGATATGTCTTATATAGGTGATTTAGCAAATCGTTTGAATCTAGAAAATATAACTGATGGAATGGATATAAAAAGTCCTTACTTACCATTTAGTATTGAGTCAGTTGTTGCGATGAATCCAGATGTAATAATCAGATTTACTCATACAGATCCAGAAACAAGTAAGAAGATGTTTGAAAAAGAATTCTCAGAAAATCCAGTATGGAATGCTTTAGATGCAGTCAAAAATGATCAAGTATTTGATCTTGACCCACATTATTTTGGTGTAGTTGCCAATATAAGATGTGCAGAGGCTTTAGAAAAATTAGCTGACATGATCTATGGTGAATAATCTATGGTGAAAAAATGGCTTAAATCAAAGTTGATAATCATTATTGGAATACTTATTTTATCAATTTTACTTGGTATATGTTTAGGAAGTGTAAAGATATCCTTGAATGATATTATTAAAAGCCTTTTTAGCGATGAGTACACTGTGAAAAAAGCTATCATTAGTGATATAAGACTTCCAAGGGTATGGATAGCAGTTTTTGTAGGCGCTAATTTATCAGCCAGTGGAGCACTTCTACAAGCTGTTATGAGAAACCCATTAGCTGACCCTGGTATTACTGGGGTTTCAGCTGGTGCTAGTTTATTAGCGATCATAATACTTTTATTATTTCCAAGTTTTGTGTCATTAGTTCCAATAGCTGCATTTGTAGGTGGGGTCATAGCTTGTGGAATTGTATATGGATTAGCGTGGAAAGGTGGAGAAATAGAACCAATTCGGATTGTATTAGCTGGTGTAGCTGTTAATGCTATCCTAGGTGGAGCGACTGGTCTTATTTCACTCCTTAATTCGGACAAAATACAAGGTGTCATGTTGTGGACTAATGGTTCATTATCTAGAGTTTCATGGATGGATGTAAAAGTCCTTGGTATTTATTCTATTGTAGGTATCATATTGGCACTTATATGTATTCGAGCAGCTAATGTATTACAGCTTGGTGATGACGTAGCTAAGAATTTAGGATATAACGTAAATTTAACAAGAATACTTATCTCTCTTGTAGCTGTCTATTTAGCAGGTATAAGTGTTGCCTTTGTTGGAATCATTGGATTCGTAGGATTGGTTGTACCTCATATAAGCAGGTTATTATTTGGCTCTGACTATAAATGGATGTTACCTGTCAGTATGCTTATGGGTGGAGCAGTTCTGGTTATTGCAGATACTTTAGCTAGAATAATAGCAGCACCTATTGAATTACCTGTTGGTACAATGATGGCAATGTTAGGTGGACCATTCTTTTTATATTTACTAAGAAGGGGAGCTAAAAGGTGATAGAATTAAATAAAATATCATTTTCATACAATGATATGCCCTTTATAAATAATCTGAACCTGGTAATTAATAAAGGGGAAATATTATCAATAGTAGGACCTAATGGTTCTGGAAAATCAACCATACTTAAAAATATTACCAAAAAACTTGAATACCAAGAAGGGAATATATTAATTGATAATGATGATATAAGGAATCTATCTGCAAAAAAAATAGCTAAGAAACTAGCTGCATTAAGTCAGCATCATGGTTCGCCTAGTGATTTTACTGTGAAACAGTTGGTTCTGTACGGTAGAATACCTCATAAAAAATGGTATGAGCCTATGAGTGATTATGATAAGGAACAGATCAATTGGGCTATGGAAAAAACAGGGGTCATGTATTTGGCAGATAAACCCGTCAATTCTCTATCAGGTGGTGAAAGGCAGAGAGTATGGATAGCTATGACTCTAGCCAGAAATCCTAAAATACTATTGCTGGATGAACCTACCACATATTTAGATATATGTCATCAGCTAGAAATACTAGATTTGATAGAAGAATTAAATGAAGAACTTGATATGACTGTTGTCATGGTGTTACATGATCTTAATCAAGCTTGTAGATATTCTCACAGAGTATGTGTTATGAAAAGCGGGAAGATAGAAAAGATTGGTGAACCTAATAAAGTTTTTAGTTCATCATTAATTAGGGATGTATATAAAGTAGAGGCGATTGTAGCTCATGATGAAAATGGAAAAGTACATATAAGACCTATAAAAGTTTTTAGAGGAGGAAAAAAAGATGTTGAGTGATAAATATCGTTTAACTAATATCAGAGAAGATAAAGATATTAAGAGCTTAAGTAAAGCACAATTCCCAGGTCCTCACTGTCCTCTTTTTGGAGCAGTAATGACAGCGTCTTATATTGAAGATTTAACACTTCTTATAATAGGAACCGAAGAATGTACATATTATGGCAAAGATTTTGCTATGATTCGTCAAAATGGAAAAGACCGAGTATATTCTGCTGTGTTGGAGCAACATGATATTACTTTTGGGTGTGAGGATGACCTCGTAGAGATTATAAAAAAGATAGATAGGGAAGAAAAACCAAAAGCTCTTATGGTAATAACAACTTGTGTTGTAGAGCTTATAGGTGAAGATGTTACAAGTATACTCCGTAGTTTGAAAAATGAAGTAGACACTAAGCTACTCATTGTGAAGACTGAGCATTTTAAATGCAATAGTCATATAGATGGTATTGAGAAGGCACTAGAGCAGTTGGCATCACTTATGATTCCTATGGATAAAAAGGAAAAGACAGTCAATATACTAGGATTCAAATATCTTGGTGTAGAAAATACTGAACTATATAAGGAACTCAAGAAAAATGGTATAAATATTTCTATGACAATACCCACAAAAGTGAATATAGAAACTATACAAAAAGCGGCTGAAAGTTCATTGAATATAGTAGTAGAACACACAGCTATATCACTTGCTAAGGAGATGGAAAAGTTATTAGGTATTCCTTATGTAGTTTTTCCTATGGCATTGGATTTAGATAAGATGGTAAAAGCATATGAAGAAATTGGAGCTATCCTAGATATTCAGTTTGATTGTTTAATCAATGAAAAATACAAATCGGTTGCTTCTAATTTAATAGCTGCTGAACAATTATTAAGGAATAAAACATTTATCTATGGTAATACACCTTTTAATTGTTTTGAGTTTACAGATTTCCTAGTTGATTTGGGGATGATTCCAATAATAATACAGTGTAGGGAACTAGCAAAAAGTGATAGGGAAGTAATGGATAGATTAATTGATAAAAGCGTAGATCCGTATATAGTACGTATGGCTAATATTGCACCTTTAAGACGAGTATATGGTGAGCTAAAACCGGATTATTATTTTGGACATGAAAGTCCCATGATTCTTGCGAAACACAGTATTGTACAAATAGTAACAGATAATTGTGCTAAGAAGATAGGATTTGAAAAAATAACAGAGGTTCTTAATACTATTTTGGAGGAGAGAGGTATATTTAGCCTTATGGATGAAAAGAAAAGTACCATGGAAGATGAAGTTAAAGATAAAGTGAAAAATCTAAAAAATATGCCTGAACCAATGAAAAAAATACTACTTAATATGAAAGAGATTCCAGATGGGATGAAAGAAGCATTATTAACTATGGATGACAACGATTCTATGATAGAAACGATGAAAAATCATGGAGCAAGTATGCAGAGGAGGCTCTAGTATGAAATTATATAAAGATAATCCTATAGCTTCTGATAGAATGGGTATTCTATGGACATTAAATGGTATAAATGATGCTGTCATCATAGAATTTGGTCCTGCTGGTACAACACATTTTTCTATTGAAGGACTAATGCAATTTGGTATAGATACATCTGCTAAAACATTCACTACACATATGGATGAGCATGATGTAACTTTTGGTAATGAAGAAAGGATAATTGATGCCATTCTAGAAATAGATGCCATTGAACAACCAAAATACATTTTTGTAATAGGTTCATCTATAACATCAATTATAGGAATTGATTTAGAAAGTGTCAAATTTCAAGTTGGGGATAGAGTTAACGGTAAATTGATATTACTCCCTGATTGTGATTTTCAGAATGATTTCACACATGGCGTTAGTGAAGCATTGCAGATATTAGTTAATGAAATTGTCAAGAAAAATCATAGAATGGAAAAACTACCTTTTTATAATATTCTTGGGTTAGGAATATATAATTATAATCAAAGTAGTGATTTTAATGAAATCAAAAGAATGATGAAAGAAAATTTCTCACTTGAACTTGGTACAACTTTTATGTTGAATACTAATATCAATGATATAGAACAAGCCTCAAAAGCCTTAATAAATATAGTAATCCATAAAGAAGGTCTAAAAGCTGCAAAATTATTAGAAGAAGCATATGATCAGCCATATATATATTTAACACCTTATGGTATAGAAGGTACTAAAAAGTGGTTAGAAAGCGTTGGGGAGTTATTGAATATGAACATCATTCCGACTGAGGGAACTAATGAAATTAATAGAGTGGTTTATAAAGAAAATATGTTGAAAAGAAGAGTAGCGAGCTTGGATAATAATAAATTCTGCATTAATAATAATAATATATCCAATAAATATTTAGAAGAATATTTATATGAATTAGGATTCAAAAAGGCATTAGAAAATGAAGAAGCTATTATTCGTTTTTCTGATGGAATAGAAGCATTACATAATCAAAATGTAATACAGATAAGTCACCCAAGCTTTCGACAAGAAAATGAGTATCCATATTTGCCTATTATGGGTTATAGAGGAGCTTATTATCTTGCACAACAAATCAATAATACTTTAACAAAAGCCGAGTTGGCACAGTGAGGTTGAAGTTTAAAGTTTAGGTTTCTTCATAAGGAAGAGGCTGTTTGTTCAGCCTCTTCCTTAACATATATGAATTATTATAATGATTTGTAACAGAACCACCAATCTTTGCATTCAATCTCTCCATTATTAACGCTTTCTTCACGAGCTTTTATTTCTGCTTCTGAACTAGCTGGAGGAATAATGACTTTATCACCAATAAAACCATTATTTGGCCAATTTTCTGGCATTGCTACTTTATTAGCATCTGATTCTTGCAAAGCTCTTACAGAACGAAGGACTTCATCAACGCTTCGACCTACTTCTTGAGGATAATACATCATGAGACGTAAAATACCACTTGCATCAACTATAAATACAGCACGAACAGTATTGGTACCTTTTTTCTCATGAAGCATTCCAAGTTCAGTTGATACACGACCCAATTCATCTGCTATAACTGGAAAAGGGATAGTGACATCTGTATTTTCCTTAATCCACTCAACCCATTTAAGATGAGAGAAGACTTGATCTACTGATAGACCTATTAATTCTGTATTAAGAGCCTTGAATTCGCCAGCTTTTTTAGCGAAGCCTATAAATTCTGTTGTACAAACAGGTGTAAAATCACCTGGGTGGCTAAATAGTACAAACCATTTTCCGGCATAATCATCAGGTAAAGTTGTGTTTCCTTTAGTTGTTTTAACTACCATTTGAGGGAATTTATCTCCTAGTAAAGGTAATTTAACATTTTCCATAGTAAAACCTCCTTGTGATATAAAATATTAATTAATAATTGCTATTAACTAATATAAATTATAACACTATAAAATTAGTTGTCAATATATTTTGATAAAAAAATAAAACAAATATTTATTAGGCAAGATATTTTAATATATTTTGCCACAAAAATATTTATTTTATAACTTTTAAACTATATATATTTTTAGAGTAATTATTTGATTTTTATTGTTTTAGCTTTTGTATATGGTGCTTTTTCATCTGTAAGACCTAATAAGTAATCGGTACTGGTGTTATAGAATAGAGCTAGCTCTACTAAAAGTTCTAATGGAATTCTTCTGACTCCTAGTTCATAGTTACCATAAGTTCTTTCAGGTATTTTTAGTTGATCAGCTACTTGCTTTTGCAATAAATCATTATCTTCTCTAAGATTTTTTAGACGTTCTAATATCATAAGATCACCTCAATGCTATTATACAAAGTATATATTTGCTAATGACTTTAAACTATGGTATTCTGAAAGAAATTTTTAGTAATACTAGGTTGATTAGTAAAGGAGACATAATATGCAAACATTTTTAATTATCATGGGTATATTAGCTTTAATATATTTTATTATTATATACGAACAAAAAACAAATATCAAAAGGCAAAAGGCATTGATAGAAAGTCAATATGGTAAAAAACCTGAAGTAAAGAAATGTGATAGCTCAAAAATTGATTACTATTGGAAAGAATTTCAAGAAAATATACCAAATGACGAGAAAATTGATGACATAACATGGAATGACCTAGAAATGGATAATGTATTTTGTAGGATAAATAACTGTAATTCTTTTGCTGGTGAGCAAGTATTATATTCAAAACTACATTGCTTGAACAAAACTAAATCAAGTATGGAATCATTAGAAAATAAAATAAAATTTTTCTCATCAAATAAAAAGCAAAGAGAAGAAATCCAAATAATACTCAGCAGTCTTGGAAAAGGGGATAATAGTTACTATCTTCCCATATTTATCTCTAATTTGGAAGATTATAAAATACAGAATATATGGAAATATTTTTTGATGCAAATTTTATTGGTAATATCAATTTTTCCTGCAATCATACTTCAAGATTCAACGTTACTATTTATTACAGGGGCTATATTTCTTATTAATATAATAATTTATTCATTATCAAAGATTAAATATGAAATTCATATTAATACACTAAGTAGTATAATTGGTGTAGTTAATGTAGGAAATAAGATTGCTGATACAAACAAGTTCTCATATGAAAATAACTTTCATGATTTGAAAAAGGAATCACTTTTATTTAAAAGAATGTCACACATGATATTGAATTAACACAGATATTAGATGGTATATATGACAAGTATCACTTTACTGAAATAATGAAGGAGAATGATATCGTATTTGATTATAAGATATATCATGGAGTGGCAACATCTAAAAATGCTATAAAACTCTTGAAATATGTAGGGTTTCCAAATAAAATAATAGAAGAAGCAGGGAAAATTGAAATTTCTCTTGACTAATTATAATAAGTTATATATTATATAAATATAAGTTACTACTTATGTAGTAACTTGGGAATGGGGCGATAATCATTAATAGTAAGAGCAGTTACTCTAATGACGAAGTAATTAATTGTTTTAATGAGCTTGGGTTATCTAAATACGAAGGTAAGGTTTATTTGACTCTACTTAGAAATAATCTTAGTTATGGTAGTGAAATCCAGAAACTATCAGGCGTTCCTGGACCGAAAGTATATGAAACCATTAACTCTTTAATAGATAAGGGATTAATATATCCTTCAGGAGATAGACCTATTAGATATCAGCCTTTACCCCTTGAAGACTTTGTACAGATGAATAATAAAAGATATAATAATATCAACAATTATCTACTAAAATATAAAGATGTAATTAGTGAAAATAAATATCCTAATTGGTTATGGCAAATGCAAAATTATGACAACATAATGGATAAAGCTAAAGAATTTATTAATGAAGCCAAAGAAAAAATCATTATAAGTTTTTGGTATGAAGATGGACTTATAGTGAAAGAACAATTAGATGAAGCTTCAAAACGTGATATAGAAATTATTAGTAGTCAGATGAATGACCAAATAATTGAACTGGGTAAAGTGTACAAGCATGCACCATTAGGAATAGCAGAAGATATTCATAATTCAGAATTTATTCTAGTAGTAGATAACTCATATGGAATATTCGTTTTTGAGAACCAAGAGAATAAAAGAGAGGGTTACTATACTTTTAATAAAGGTGTCATAAGGATATTGAATAATTATATATTACATGATATTTATATGAATAAAATGCTATCAGATTTTGGCGAAGAAATATTTCATAAATATGGAGATGATATAGAAGGACTTTTAAAACTATAAAGAGATATCTATAAAACTTTAGAGTTAACTAGTTGAATATGGTATGGTTATATGTTAAAATAAAGTAAATATTCCGTAATTAGAATGATATAATAATATATCAAAAAAGGGCTTTGAATATGTTCAAGCCTATTATTTATAATGACTTACTGATAATGACTATCATTATTAAAAAATAACAATAAGTTAAATCAGTCGGTTATAGTTAATACTATTATTAAAGAGTCAAGAAAGATACTAGTGAAAGAGGTGATAGAAATGAGTTTACTTAAGATTGATAATCTAGAAGTTGAAGTAGATGGTAAAAAAGTTTTGGATAAACTTAATTTAGAGATGGGAAAAGGAGAAACCCATGTGTTATTAGGTCCTAATGCTTCTGGGAAGTCATCATTGCTTTGTACATTATTAGGATTTTCAAAATATAAAATAAAATCAGGTAAGATTCTTTTTAAAGATGAGGATATAACAGGAATAGAGATTGAAGAAAGAGCGCAAAGAGGAATGGCGGCAGTTTATCAGAATCCACCTGCAATCAATGTTAAATTATCTAAGCTACTTGATAGAATTAGTAAAAAAAATGTGAAAATAGAAGGAATAGAATCTTTAATGCAGAGAAAAGTAAATATCGGTTTCTCTGGTGGTGAAAGAAAGTTTTCAGAGGTGATTCAAGTAATTAGCATGGATCCAGATTTAATTATATTAGATGAACTAGATGCTGGATTGGATGTAGAGAATTTAGAAAGATTAAGTCTATTAATAAAAGAACAATTGAATGATAAAACGATACTATTAATTACTCATAGAGGTAAGGCACTTAACTATTTTAAACCTGATTATGCACATGTAATGTTAGACGGGAAAATTACTTGTTCATCAAAGGATTGGGAAAAAATATGGAGATTAATTGAGGAGAATGGCTATGAAAAATGTAAAACATGCAAGTTATCTTCAGATAGATAATGATGTACAGATACATGAAGAAAAAGACGTAATTATCCTGTCTATAAATGAAGCTTTTGAAACCTATGATTGGGTTAGGGGATTTTATTGTAAAAAACCCGAAAAAGGTTATTTTATATGGGTTAAGAAATCAATAGATGAACCAATTATTACAAATATACTTATGTGTTCCATGTATGTTGTGCAAAACACTGATAACCTGGTTGTATTAGAAAAAAATGTAGAGGCTAAATTACAAAGTGTTTGTGCAGCTAGAAAAAAATATTTATATGGTAAACATATAGGCGATACCAAAATAGTTACTAAAGAAAATGCAATATTAGAAGTTGAAAATTTTCATACATGGGGCAAATACGATACAGTTGAATCAAGTGTAGAGCTTATTCTAAAAGAGAATTCACAAGTATCATATAGTCAAAAATGCCATGAAGTTCCTATGGCGTTAAGTATGAAGAATAGTAATTATCTGGATAAAAAAGCCTCTCTTAACTTTGTGACTACAGTATTAGCTGATCGTGGAAAAGTTGAGATGTTTGATGATACTTATCTTAATGGTAAGGATGCTAATGGTATATCAAGAGTTAGAATGATCTCAAGAGATAAATCTCAGATCAATGCCTATAGTAATATGGTGGGTAATGAGGCAGGAACAGGGCATTTAGATTGCATGGGATTACTTTTATCCAATTCTGGTAGCATTGTGGCTGAGCCAAAACTCATTAATAGGAACAAAGATGCATCTTTAACACATGAAGCATCAGTTGGTAAAATATCAGAAGATATTCTTAATTATTTAAGAAGTAGAGGATTGACGGAAGATCAAGCCATAGACTTGGTTGTGACAGGTTTCTTAGGCGAAGCTGAAGAAATAGTCATTGATGGAAGTAACATTCCATCAAAACAATTTATGTAACTTTCAACAAAAATAGTAATAGTGAAAATGGAGGAGGGGTTTAAATGAATACAGCAGTAGATCCTATTATGAATAATCTGATTGAAAAGATGGATATAAGATTGACATATCAAAGGAAAATAATATTAAATACTCTAATTGATAATGTTGGCAAACATCTTTCTGCAAATGAAATCTATACTTTGATAAAAAATAAAGAAAACATAATAGGAATGGCTACAATATATAGAACTATCGATATGTTATTAAAAAAAGGTATTGTTATCAAACATGATTTTGGTGATAGTGCTGCTAAATATGAAATTGAGATTGAAAATACTAGAAATCACCATCATTTGATATGTAAAAAATGCGGAAAGGTAATTGAAGCTTCAGGATTATTGAAAGATGATTTTTATGAGAAGCTCATGGAAGAAAAAGGTTTTCAGTGTACAGAATATAAATTAAAAATATTTGGTTATTGTGATAAGTGCAGAGTTAGTGCGAAAGCAAATTAAAATATGCTAGGAGATGATTCGACGTTAGGATTATCTCCTAGCTTTATTATTATTGTATTTTTCTATCTTTGAATATTAAAAGCTCATGTAAAGATGTCGATATATTCCATATAACTATTTTGTAGAGGGAGTGTTATGTAATGGGTGTAGAGGCTGTTAAGGGGATAAAAGATAGAAAGTTTGCTAAAGCGGGATATGAACGGAAAATACATACTGCAAAAAGAGTTAATAGGGCTTGTATTGAGAAGTTCAGAACAACTGTGGAGAATGAAATGAATAGACTAATTCCAGAGGTTAATATTAATATTGGTACTATGCCATATGGGCACAAAGCCTTAAAATGTTATGCCTTCGGTTGTGTTGCGCAAGGTAACACTAAAAATATATCTGTAGAACAATATGTGGTAGATAAGATGGAAAATAATAAGGATTTCAAATACAAAGTTTTCAGGAATCTAACAAAGCGATTTAATGATATTGTACTGAGTGATGAGGATATAAAAGTATTAGCTAAGGGTACAATAATAAATGAAGATGGAAGTGTGGATAGTTGGATATTAGGTAGTCCTAATATATTATATGTAAATTTGTTGACGTAAAACATAATAGAATATATAATAACAAAAGGTTAAATTTTGTACTGAATAATTATTTGTGTTTGACGGAAAGGTTAGCTAGATATGATGAAGATAGGTTCACGCAATATAAAAACTGCGGTTTCGGTTTTTATCTGTATAAGTATTTTTCAATTATTAAACCGACCATATCCTTTTTATGCATGTATAGCGGCAGTAATCTGTATGAAAAATTCTATACAGAATTCTTTTGTTATTGGCAAGAACAGGATGATTGGTACAACAATTGGTGGAGCCATTGGGCTTATACTCTCACTAATTTTTGGGAACTATTCAATAGTAGTGGGTTTAGGGATTGTTATAGTTATTTACTTATGTAATCTTTGTAAACAAAGTGACTCTATAGTTATAGCTTGTATAGTATTTATAGCCATTATGACTAATCTAAAAGGTACTCCATCACATATATACGCAATGAATAGAGTACTTGATACCTTTATTGGTATAATTGTTTCAATACTTGTAAACGTATTTCCAAAAGTAAAGGATATTAGAAAAAAAGTATAAACCTATAGATAGATTGGCTTTGAAATTGACAGATAATAGCCCCTGTGATATTATTAAAGATATAATTTGCAAATATCAAATTATATCTTTTTTTACTTTATATATACATATTTCCAGACTTCCTCCTTCTCAATGAATAATCTCAATTATCCCTATTAATTACATTATATTTATGAAATTATATACTTGTTTTAACATATAGACATACTATCTTCAGTATTTTACAGAATAAATTTTGATAGTAATTTTGAGGAGGTTATCTAATGATTAAGAGAAGTATTAAAGTAGTGCTAATATTAATGCTCACTATGCCCTTTTTACTATTTGATACTATTAATTATGCTGCTTCAAATGGAGAAGTGGTCATTAATGAAATCTGCTGGATGGGAACAACAACTAGTGCTTATGATGAATGGATTGAACTGTATAACAATACTAATAATAACATCGACCTTAATGGATGGACGTTAAAAGCTGTAGATGGAACACCTTCTATTAACTTATCAGGAACTATACCTGCCAAATCATTTTATCTATTAGAAAGAACTGACAACACTTCAGTTCCTAGTATCAATGCTGATCTAATCTATACTGGTTCGTTGGAAAATTCAAGTGAAACTCTACAATTGAAGGATAATAATGGGAACACAATTGACAGTGTAAATAACTGGTATGCTGGAAATAATGGTACTAAAGCTACAATGGAAAGAATCAATTCTAATGTAGATGGTACTGTATCAGCTAATTGGAATAGCTCAACTCTCACATATCAATGTGGATATGGTACTCCAAAAGCTCTTAATTCTAATTCTTCTAGTGGATCTGGTTCTTGGACTCCTGGAAATTTAGAAATTCATCACATTAATATAGGGCAAGGAAATGCAACACTAGTAGTAGGACCTACCGGAAGGTCAATGTTAGTTGATGTAGGAGAATCCTATTGGAATAGTAATGCTGACGCATCAGTTGTTGGTCCATATGTTGAGAGTGTATTAGGTACTAAATATATAGACTATGTATTGATAACACATTTTCATTGTGACCATATCGGTTATGTAGGTTATGGTGGGTTATGGAATCTGGTTGAACAACAGGATTTCGTTATTGGTGAAATGATACATAGAGATTATAATAATTATTTAGGTCAAACAAGTAGTACGTTCAGTAATTGGAAAACTTATCTAGAGGGGACAGGTAACAATAAATTGAATCCTATTATCGCAATAGAAGGAACTAATCAAATTGATCTAGGTAATGGGGTAACAGTTGATATATTAACCTGTGATGGTAATGGAGCAATCATACAAGGAGACTTCAGTAATGATGCGTATCCACCTTCTGAAAATGATTATAGTATTGGACTAAAACTAAGTTATGGAGATTTCGATGAATGGATAGGTGGAGATTTAGATGGAGAATACTGTACCAGTAATTATGGATACTCTTATCATGATATTGAATTAAGTGTGGCAAAAGAAGTAGGAGATGTAGATGTATATTTAGTTAATCATCATGGCAGTGACCATTCTAGTAATGCCACTTTTGTTAATCAACTAGATCCAGAAGTTTCAGTTGTATCCGTAGGGGATGGTAATACATATGGTCATCCTAGACAATGTGTCATGGATCTTATATTAGCTACTAGTGATGTTTATTTAACAGAAAGAGGAGATATCAATACTAATATTGGAAATGGTATTGTAAGTGGAAATGTAGTCATTAAAACTTCAAATGGAATAGATTATACAGTTAACAATAATAATTATGTAGCTACTAATCCTAATAGAGTAGATAGTGATGGAGATGGGTACTATAATGAAGTTGACCCTGATGATGGTGATAATACAATAATGCCACAACCTAAGGGAGGATTAGATGCAGTATATCAACCATAGTTTAAGTAAAAACTATCTGTATCATAATACGTTTTATAAGGTAATATAAAGGAAGATAGACTAGTTTTAGCTGTAAGTGCTAGTCTATCTTCCAGAATTTGTAACAATCACCAAAATGTATTATCAAGATTCCTTTAAAATTAATTATCTTGATTATTATCTTGGAAATGTCTATGGCAGTGACCGTTTCCACCTGGGTGGTCAAAATCTTCAGTTTCAATAATTAGACGTTTTCCATTTACTATACTATCAGCAATCTTTAATCTTGCTTCTTTATATATTCGTTGGAAAGTTGAACGTCCAATACCCATAAGTTCTGCACATGCAGATTGATCAAGATTTTTTAAGTCCATTAATCTAATACTTTCATATTCTTCAATTTTTAGATTGATAATTTCATTGTTGCAATTAGGACCATGAGGTCCAAATGTTTGAAACTGTGGTCTACAGCCTATCCGTCTTCTTTTTCTTGGTCTAGGAATATTAATCACCACCTAATAAGTTATTTCTAGAAAACATTGACTATTAATTATTATCGTTATTTGTTGAATTGTTAAAGAAACGTCCTCTGTTTCTTCTTCTAGAAAATAGTCTATCACCTTTTTTTCTGTTAAAACCTAATCCACTACCGCTAACATTTTTATTTTTAGCATCAGTACATTTTCCTAAACCTCTTCCAGTTAATGGTCCATCACCTTGTGGACCTGATCCATCTAATCTTGGCATAAATATCGCTCCTTTCAATTTGTAATGGGCATATGCTCATAAACAAATTATAACAGGTTTTGGGTATATGTCAATAACTAATTTGAAATAATTTTATTTATTTGTTTTATGTACTGAATTTAGCTACATCAAAAAACTAATGTTAGTAGTTAGTGAAAAGCGAAATGAGTCAATAAAATAATGATATAAATAACAAATATTTAATAGAAATATTTTTATATAGAAACTATAATGAATTAATAACAACAAAAACAGAGGAGGATTTTATTTTGGCACATGTGAGAGTAAAACCTGGAATATGTGGATTTGATACAACTATCCATATTGAATCAGAAGATATGCAGAATGTAAATATTAGTATTGAAACGGATTGTCCTAATTATAAAAATATGAGTGAAGAGCTAAAAGATGTAGACAGTTTTGGTGAAGTTCTAGGAACATTTGGTGAATCTAAAGTATTTGACTTGGCTAAGAAATATTGTAAGCATCCATCATGTCCAATACCAACTGCTATATTAAAAGGTATTGAAGTTGAATGTGGATTAGCTTTGCCTCAAAAAGTTGAAATGGATATTACTAAGGAATGACCACATGACTTAGGGACGTTTCTTTTGACACATTACCATAAATATGATATATTTGTTATGGTGATGTCAGATGGCGAGACAAAAAAGAGAAAGAAGTAAGTCAGGTATATATCACATTATGTTACGTGGAATTGACAAACGTAATATTTTTTTAGATGATGAAGATAGAGAAAAATTCTTGAATACTTTACTGAAAGCCAAACAATCGGGAGGATTTTCTTTATACGCATATTGTCTTATGGACAATCATGTACATCTATTAATCAAAGAAAATGAAGAAATAGGAAATAGTATTAAAAGAATAACAGTAAGTTATGTTCAGTGGCATAATAACAAGTATGGTAGAACAGGACATTTATTTGAAAACAGGTATAAAAGTGAAGTTGTAGAAAATGAAAATTATCTCTTGAAAGTTGCAAGATACATACATCAAAATCCTGTAAAAGCAAATATTATAAAATCACCAGCAATATATATATGGAGTAGTTATAATAAATATATTGATAAATATTACGGTGATAATGTTCAACTGGATACAGAAAACATACTTGATTACTTTGACAATATAGAAAAATATGAAGAATATATGATGAAATTTAATACTGATCAATGTCTTGAGTATTATAACAAAATTAAATTTACGGATTTTGAATTAAAAGATCAGTTAGAATTGAAATATGATATCAAAGATATTAATAATATACCTAAAAGTGATAGAGATATGATGATACTACGAATAAGGAAAGAAACAGGTGTTAGTATTAGACAATTAAGTAGAGTATTAGGATTGGGTAGAGGAATAATTGAAAACGCTTTAAAATAGGATAACTAAAAAGGACTATCACAAAGAGACTGTTTTTTGTTAAGTCCTTTAATTATATATATTTTTAATTTTTACTATCAATAGCTATGGTTTCACCATAAACAGTTTTGCTGAATTGTTGTTCGGCACTAACTAAATCCAGCCCAGTCATATTCATCTGTTTCAAATCAGTTACTCCAATTTTTAGTCTATCACATTTATCTAAATACTGAACTGCCTCGGTTTTGAAACCTAAGAATCTAGCACCTATAGTATCTACAGAAACAGGGTCTGTTCCACAGATAACAAGCTCAGTATGTCTAGAAACACCACCGGTTGGACCTGTTCCTATCATTGTAGGGTTACAGCTTAAAATACATATATCAATAGGAACGGCTTCTGCCATTGCTGTTATGAAGCTATGGAGATTGTCGTGTATGCCAAGAGCTTTTTTGGGATAACCATGAATTTCTGCTGGAGGCCAAGCTAGAGCAATGTTTTTTATACATGCTGACATTGTAGCTGATTCATGATGTTTTAGCTGAGTGAAAGATATAAGTACAGTTACTTCATTTATTATTTGATTTATTTTTGTTGATGAAGGTCTTTCGTTATTAAGGCTAATGGTAGTATATGGTCCATAATTCAAATCAACAAACTCCACACCTTCACTTTGAATAATTTCATCATATCCAACTTTTTTCATGACATCTGAAGTAGTTTGACCGCCAGAGCCTGTAGCAATAATTATTCTCTTGGGATTAGAGCCTTTAACATATTGTATAATGGTTCTAAGACTATCTCCTCCAACAACAACTCCTGATTGGGGATTAGGCTTATCTAGATTAACCCAGTTAGGTGTTATAACAACAACATCATTGTTGTTAATCAATTGACTGGCAGTAATATTATTAAGTCCTTCGGTAATGGCTTGACTTTCATTTGAGTTGCGAGTTATTGAAACATCTGAAGACATTCTTTTCCTTTGACGCATATAATCACCCTTTTACATAAAGTTTTAGATTATTATTTGCGCCTTTTGAGGTATTTATTCACTGATTATATAGGAATTATAAATATTTTTAGATGAGTTGACCGTGATAAATCAAAAAATGCGATAATCATCAAATAATGATTATCGCATTTCGTTGTATAAAGAAAGAAGTTAACTTGATAACATCAATCAAAATAAATTTTCCTTATATTTTTTTAATTTTAATAATTATAATAATTGTTTTCTTAACTCTTCTCCAGATTTAGGTGATAAGTAAGCAAGAGGAATATCAAAAACAGTTTTTGCACCAGTAGCGCCTTCTCTGCTTAATCTATGAATTGCACGTGCATAAGCAACTAGAACACTTCCAGTAAGTTCTGGATTACTATCTAATTTTAATGAGAATTCAATGATTTGATTATGTTTATTATCTTCACCAGTTTTACCACTTCTTATTACGAATCCACCATGAGGCATTTCTGAATGTTTAGCTTTCAATTCTTCTTCACTGATGAAAGTTACATTAGTATCATAATCTGAGAAATAGTTAGGCATTGTTTTGATTTCATTTTCTATCTTAGCTTTGTCTGCACCTTCTTTGGCTACAACATAGCAGTCTCTTATATGTTTTTCACGAGTAGTAAGTTCAGGATTCTCACCAGCTCTAACTTTTTCTAAAGCACTATCAACAGGGATTGTGTATTGAACTGCACCTTTTACACCTTCTATTCTTCTGATTGCATCAGAATGACCTTGGCTGACACCACGGCCCCAGAAAGTATAATCATTACCTTCAGGTAGAACACACTGAGATAATAATCTGTTCATTGAGAATAAACCTGGATCCCATCCAACAGAAATAATACTTAGATTATTATTTGATTTTGCTGCTTCGTCAACTGATTTAAAGTATTCAGGAATTTTTGCGTGAGTATCATAGCTATCAACTGTATTGAACATTTTTGCAAATTGTGGACCTTGTACAGGAAGATCTGTAGCTGAACCACCGCATAATATTAATACATCAATATCATTTTTATATTGTTCTGCATCAGCAATTGATAATACTTTTATACTATTATCAGCAACTTCTAAAGATTTTGGGTCTCTTCTTGTAAAGATGGCTGCTAATTGCATATCAGGGTTTTGTTTAATTGCAAATTCAACGCCTCTTCCTAGATTTCCGTATCCAACAATACCAATTTTTATTATGTTTTTCATATGTACCTCCTTGATTTATGTTAGTTGATTTATATAAATGTAGCCGACTTCATTGTTTGTAACCATACCTATTGAGTTAATATAGGAGAGTATGTAGCCGTTATTCTTCTATAAAAAATTATACAATGATAACCAGCAAAAGTAAATAAAAAATTTTATTTCCTGCAATTATTATAAAAATCAAATTAGTACAATTTAAATAATGACATTCAATATCAAATATTAATTAGTATTATTTAACTAGTAAATCTGCTGAAAAATACAATGAAATTATAACTAATATGCTGAACCTAAATACCGATATACCAATTTTAATAAATTAAACTTATATAATGTGAGAAATTATGGATAAAATACAAATTGACAATAAATATCTAAAGGAGTAACATTATAGTAAAGTGAAAATAATAATTTACATAGTAAAAGAAGAAAAGGAGTTATTAAAATATGAATAAAAAACAATTTATAGCAAAATCCAGTTTACAACCTGCACCAAAAGTATTGGTATCCTGTAGAGATAAAGAGGGTAATGATAATGCTCTTGCTGTTGCTTATTGTGGTAATTGTAGTTATGATCCACCAATGGTTATGGTTGGAATTGTTCCATCAAGACATTCTTATCAAATGGTAAAAGATACAAAATGTTTTGTTGTAAATCTACCAACAAAAGATTTTCAAAAAGAATTTGATTATTTAGGTAGTGTAAGTGCAAGAGATGAAGATAAATTAGCTAAGATGAATATAAAAACAGCTGATGCCAGCAAAGTGAATGCACCTATATTAGTAGATTGTCCAGTAAATATTGAATGTACAGTTGTTGATTCTATAATGACTGGTTCACATGAAATGTTTATAGGAAAAATAGAAAATATTAATGCAGACGAAAATATCGTTAATGCAGATGGAAGTATAGATTATTCTAAGTTAGATTTAATTTAATACATAGTGTTATTAAGGAATGCACCTATTATCTGTGATGAATGTTTATTATGATGATTCATGATATTACATATTTACAGTTATAGGTGTATTTTGATTTTTTAGTAAAACACTACTATTGGTATATAAAAACTACCAAATTAAACATTTTGGTATGAAAAATATCGGTAATTGTAATATTTTATACATTAATAACAGAATATTGATAAAATATTGAAACTATTTATTTTTTGTGATAGAATAATATTAAGAGATCTCTTTATATTTTTAAATTAAACCTTTAACAGGTCTTATTTTTATGGAATAAAAGGAGGATTATAATGAAAAACTTACAAAAGATTGCTTCAACTGTATTATGTATTATATTAGTATTAGCACCCTTTAGTAACATAGCATTTGCAGAGAGTGATAACGAGCCAATATACTTTACACTAGACCAAGCAAGTAATCAATTTATTGAAAAAAGCAGTTACAATGCACCAAAAAGTATAGAGTTACCTGGTACATATGAAACATTTTATGTTGATAATAAAGCTAACAAATTAAAGATAATCAGTGCTACTTTGAATGAAGAAGAAACCAATAGTTTGCCATACACTGGATTGAAAAGAATAAAGTCCATTGCAAATGGACAGACAAGTACTACAACACAAAATAGTATATATCAAAAAACAGTTGCTATGTCCAAAGCTAAATCAACAAATAATGCTTTTTCTTTTGGATTGGGTCTAAGTGCTGATAAAAATAATGATAAAATTACTAGTGCGATACAAAGTGTTTTGAAATCATACACGTCTTTTAGTTTTTCAGCAGATTTCTCATTCGATAGAAGATATACAACCACTAATACGAATACACGTGTGAATAAAGTGGAGCGAGAGTATACAAAAAGTTTTACGGTTCCTGACTTGCCTAATTTTAAAGGCTGTAACTCAGCCGATTTTTATACTTTCACCAATTATTATGTATATGATGTAGTAGCAGAAATTATTGTAGATGGAGCAACAAGTGATGAACATCAAGGATATACCTCAGTTTATAATACATATAAGCAGAAACGACCACATAGTTCAATTAGTACTTGTGGATACTGTGGCGAAGAGATTCGTGGATGTGATATGTGTTTACCTTGCTTAGAAAATCCTCCAGAAGAACATAATAATGAAATAGTACATGTTAATCTTGCAAATGGACATTCAGGACATTGTGGAAGAAATATGTGGGAATTAGTGGTTAGAGAGGGTTATTATAAAAAATATGACCCTAATTGTAATACCATAGTCAATTACAAATTCTATTGGCCTGTAGTAGAGGGAGTAGTTATACCTTGGAAAGTCGACGGTCCTAATGATTTCAATCTAAATAAGCCTGTTCACTTAGTTCCAAGCGGTATTGAAGAAATAATATATCAGGATAATAAATATTATAAATTTGTTGTAACTGAAAGTCCTCTTAAAAATGCTTATGATTCAATTTCGTTACCAGGAGAACAGTTGGGAGATCCAGTGTTACCAGGATTAACACAAACTGTAAAGATAGCAAAAGATGTGACTGTAAGTTCAACAACAGAAAAAACAAAAATAACTAATAAGAGATTTTCTACTTCTTTAACAGCAAAATTCAAAAATTTCATATCATTAAGTGCCGGTTATAAGAGACATAGACAGTATATAGACACTTCAAGTTCTAATGAAACAGAGATAGAATCTTATGATGAAACCAATAAATATGTGTTGCCAAATTGGTTTTCAGACAATGGTTATGAAGGAACAAGGATACATCTTACCAAAGACACTATGTCGTATGAAGTTACTGGAGAAATAATACCTATTAACCCAGATGGCACATTAGATAATGCTAATAAAGGTATATTGACATATACACAAAAGAAAGAATTTCCAAGAATATATGCTAATCCATTTGATGTTGCACCATAATATTATAAAAAAGAGTAAAATCCAGCTTATGGCTGGATTTTACTCTTTTCAGATAAGCTTGCATAATGTATCATATTATTAGAGAACATCTTATAAAGTAATTGGAAAGTATTATTTAGTGTTTAAGGAGAATCATATCATGAAACCTTATAAAGAAAATTTGATATCACCAGAATTACCTTTTCCAGTAGAGATATTTATCCAAGACAATGAAAAAGCTGATATTATTGTTAAACCTCATTGGCATGATTGTGTTGAAATATTATATATGATTGAAGGTACTGCATCGCAGCAGATAAATGATAAAGTACTAAATGTTAATGCTAATGATATAATTCTCCTGAACAATGGGGATATTCATGGTACGTGGTGTAATCCTAAGGATAAAACCAAGATATTAGTTGTAAAATTCTTGCCTGAAATGTTAAGCAATACATCTAATATTTATGAGTCAAAGTATATTATTACTTTTTTACAAAATACAAATAGTAATGAAGTTGATTCTACAAGAGTATTTCAAAGTACAGATGAATTGATTGCGTTGTTTATGGGTGCTTATAATGAATTCGTAAACAAAAAAATTGGTTATGAAATATTTATTAAGGGGTATATCTATCAGATGATTGCTATACTGATAAGAAATGACAATCTAAGATTATATGAACCCACAATCAAGGAAAATGAATTAATAGAAATAAATCCTCTGTTGAAATATATTGAACTTCATTATAAAGAGAATATTACCCTTGATGAAGCAGCGACAATGATGAATAAAAGTTATTATCATTTTTCTCGTTTCTTCAAAAAAGCTACGGGCCGAAACTTTAAAGAATATATAGATTTTGTTAGAGTATGTGAGGCTGAGAAGCTATTGCTCTCTAAAAACATGAATATATCTCAAATAGCTTATGAAGTAGGGTATAATAATGTATCTAGCTTCAATCGTGTATATAAACGAATCAGAGGATATTCACCCAGTAAAATAAAAAAAGCAAAAACTGTAAAGGATTAAGCAAAAAATAGATATATTTTAATCTCCTATTAAGTTAATCTATAGTTAGGAATGATGATAATAATGGGAGGTAATTGATATGAGTAAGTTTGTACCAGATTATAATAATATTTTAAATGCAGCAAATAATGTTAAGCCTGCAAGAATGCCATTATATGAGCATATTATTTCAGATGAAAGAATGGAAAAGATTCTTAATAAAGAATTTGTTGAATTACTTAATGGAAACATAGCTGATAAAAGAGAATATATGAGAAACTACACAAGTTTCTTCAAAGAAATGGGATATGATACAGTATCAATGGAAAGATGTATCGGACAGATAATGCCGGGTAGTGGTGCATTAGGAAACCACCAGCCAGGTGTTATTAAGACAAGAGACGATTTTAATAAATATCCATGGGCAGAAATACCAGATTTATTTTTTGATGCTTTTTCAGATGATTTTAAATTATTGAGAGAAGAGATGCCACAAGGTATGAAAGCAATAGGGGGACCAGGTAACGGAGTATTTGAATGTGTTCAAGACCTAGTGGGATATACTGAATTATGCTATATTTCAATCGATGACCCAGAACTCTATAAAGATTTGTTTAGTACAGTTGGTAAGACTATGTTTGAGATATGGAAAAGATTTTTAAAAGAGTTCGGAGATATTTATGCTGTTTGCAGATTTGGTGATGATCTAGGATTTAAAAGTCAAACATTGATATCGGCAGATGATATAAAAAATAATATAATACCTCAATATCAAAAAATAATTGCTACAGTTCATTTTTATGAGAAACCGTTTCTACTACATTCATGTGGACAAATCTTTGATGTTATGGATGACCTTATTAATATAGCAAAAATTAATGCTAAACATTCCAATGAAGACCAGATAGCACCTTTCTCAGTTTGGGTAGAGAAATACGGTGATATTATTGGTAATTTTGGAGGCGTTGATACAGATGTATTATGTCGCTGTAGTGAACAGGAAATAAAAGAATATGTTAAGAACGTTATTAATTATTCTATTGACCATAAAGGATTTGCTTTGGGTTCTGGAAATTCTATTCCTAGCTATGTACCATTAGAAGGGTATCTTGCAATGGTTGAAACTGCAAGAATATGTAGAGGGGAATAAGTCTATATAATGAAAGGGTGTTGTATCAATTATAGTACAACACCTTTTTATATATTCTATTCTAAATCTATTTTTTTACAAGATTCCCCGATAACAATTGAAACATCAATTATATCATGAATAGGATTAGATGGTTTTGAAGTTATGATTTTAAATAATGATTTTGCTATTTTTTTTATATTTTGTTCAATTGTTGTTATCCTAGGATAAAAATATGAAGAAACAATTCCATCAAAACCTACAACCGATAAATCATTTGGAACAGAAATATTTAGTTTATAAGCTTCCATAATAAGACCTTTTGCTATCTGATCATTAGCACATACAATTGCGGTTGGTTTTTCATTAAGTGACCAGAAATAATTAAGAGCCCTAACTCCAGTCTCGTAATTAAAGTGTCCAGTAAAAATATAATCTTCATTGATATCAATATCATGAGATTTTAATGAGTCTATGTAACTATCTTTACGCTCTGTCGCGGTTTGGAATTCATCCATAGCACCAGCAAAAGCAATTTTCCTATGATTAAGATTGTATAGATAATCAATTAACATCTTAACGCCTTTAACGTTATTCGAGCGTACAGTTGCAAATCTAGTATCTGCAGACCTGTCTAAACATGCAATAGTTTGCTGACTATCAGATGAATAAAGGTCATAATTAACTCCTTCGGTAAGTATTATACCTGAAGTTC
This sequence comes from Vallitalea sediminicola, assembly GCF_054408565.1. Lineage (NCBI taxonomy): Bacteria > Bacillati > Bacillota > Clostridia > Lachnospirales > Vallitaleaceae > Vallitalea > Vallitalea sediminicola. The sequence continues at coordinate 66,706 of NZ_BTPT01000034.1, read as the reverse complement.
GTATGCTTTTACAGTAATTCAAATATTCTCTTTCTTTATCAATGTTATTTTCAGTATCACAAATTAATAGAGTATACTTGTTTTTAAAGGCAATATTGTTAAGTTTTTTTACTAAAGATGTAAAAAATGGATTTTCCATATCATATACAAAAATTGCTATTGAATTAGAAGTCTTTGAAAATAGATTTTTTGCCATTTGATTAGGAACATAATTATATTTTTCAATAACTGCCGTAACCTTTTTTCTAACAGCCTCAGATGTTGAATCAGGTGAGTTTATAACTCTTGAAACTGTTGCAGTCGAAACGCCTGCTATCTTTGCTATATCTCTAATACCGAAATATTTCTTTTCGCTTGTATTCAATTTTATCATCCCTATTACTTTATTATGTAACAAGTTTACTATAAAAAACGTGATAATGCAAGCCAATTTAGGGGAAAATAGAATATTGATAATAATTACAATTTAAATAGAATAATCCAGCAATCATTGGTCTAAATGCATAAAACTAACGTTTGATATTAAAAAAATATGTGATAATACACAATAAACGGTTGACAATGTTTTGAAATGAGCATATAATAATAATTGTAACAAGTTACATTAACACAAAATACATATTAAGGTGCTGATTATATGAATGATAAAATAACAAAATTGAGAAAGAGATTATTTGAGACTCAGCCAAAGATTTGCTCTGAGAGATGCGTTATTTTTACTGATTCAATGAAACAATCTGAAGGGTTGCCCATTGCCATAAGAAGAGCAAATGCTTTCTATGAGGTATTGGATAAGATGTCAATTGTTATATCTGATGATGAAATAATAGTAGGAAATCAAGCCAAATGGCCCAAATCATCACCGATTTATCCTGAGTATTCATATGAATGGTTGATAGAAGAGTTTGATGGTAATCCATATTATTTCAATGAAAGACCTGGAGACAAATTTTATTATGAAGAAAAAACAAAACAAGATATCATTTCATGTATAGATTATTGGAAAGGTAAATCACTATATGAGAATTTTAGGAAAACTCTTCCAGATGAGATAAATAATGCATGGGATGCAGGTGTAATTGATGATACATGGGTTTCAGCAGCAGGATTAGGTAATGTTATAGTTGATTATAATTTGGTTTTGAAGAAAGGTCTAAAAGATGTTATTGCAAGGATAGAGAAAAGAATATCTGAACTAGACCTGAAAGAACCAGGCAATGTCAAGAAAAAATGGTTTTTGGAAGGTGCTTTAAAAGGAAACCAAGCAGTAGTTAATTTTACTAATCGAATTGCTTATCAATGTGAAATAAAAGCAAATGAGATGGAAGATGAGAATCGAAAAAAAGAATTATTGGACTTAGCAAATATATGTAGAAACGTTCCATTAAATCCAGCAAAGACTTTTCATGAAGCAGTTCAAAGTATTTACTTACTATTGCTGGCAGTACATTTAGAATCAAATGGTCATGCTATTTCATTAGGTAGATTCGATCAATATGTTTATCCTTTTTATAAAGCTGATATAGAAAAAGGTACATTGACAAAAGAAGAAGGTCTAGAAATTATTGAAGCATTCTTTATTAAATGCAATGAACTTAATAAACTTCGTTCATGGCCTGATTCAGAATTTTTCCTAGGGTATCAAATGTTTATCAATTTAGCTATAGGAGGTCAAACAGTAGATGGTAAAGATGCAGTAAATGACGTTTCATATCTATGTATAGAGGCATGCCAAGACGTTAAATTATTTACACCTTCTATTTCAGTAAAATGGTTTGATAAGACAGATGATGAATTTATGCTAAAAGCTTTGGAAGCAGTTATGGTACATCAAGGAGGACAACCAGCTTTTTATAATGATAAGGCATTTATTAGGACATTAGAGAATATGGGGATAGCAAAAGAAGACCTAGTGGATTGGTCACCTGATGGATGTATAGAAGCATCAATACCAGGTAAATGGGATTTTGCGGCAAAAGGACCTTGGTTAAATGTTGAAAAAGTATTAGAAATAACATTGAACAATGGTGTTGATCCTAAAACAGGAAAATTATTTAGAAAAACATCTAAGGATATTAAAAAGTGCAAAACAACTGAAGAGATATTCAATGAATATAAACAGATGCTTAAATATTTTATGGACCTTCAAGTGATTACTGAACATGTTAATGATGAGATTCACGTACTTACTGATATTAATGCTTTTCGTGCTTCATTAATTGAAGACTGTATTGGAAGAGGTTTGGATCTAGTTGAAGGTGGTTCTCTATATTCAGCAGATGGTGGACCTACAGCAGGAACTATTAGTACAGGTGATGCATTAGCTGCCATAGAAACCATTGTTTTTGATAAGAAGTTAATTACATTAGAACAATTGCTATACGCATTAAAAACTAATTTTGAAGATAATGATACAATGCCAAGTGGAGAAGAAATAAGATTGATATTAAAAAATAAATCACCTAAATTTGGTAATGACGATGATGGTGTTGACAAATGGGTAGTTGAATTAGAAGAATATATAGGTTCTTCATATAGATACAATTATAAGAGTTCAAAACATGGAAAAGGACCTATTCCTTGTTGCTATTCATATAGTCAAAGCCCTGTTACAGGTAATATCGCTTTTGGAAGATGTATAGGAGCAACTCCTGAAGGAAGAAGAAGTGGAGACCCAGTCAATAATGGGATATCCCCTGCAAACGGTTCAGAAAAGAATGGAGCAACAGCAGCATGTAATTCAATAGCTAAGCTTCCTAGTATATGGTTCCAAAAAGGTGCAATATTCAATATGAGACTTACTAAGTCAGCCCTTGCAACTAGAGATAACAGACAACGTATTGTTGATATGGTGAAAGTACTTTTCAATAACTATGGACAGCAAATACAATTTAATGTAGTAAACGGTGAAATATACAAAGAAGCAATGAAAAATCCAGAAGATTATAATGATCTGATGGTTAGAGTATCTGGATATAGTGCATTGTTCACTACATTAGTACCAGAAGTGCAGTTAGACGTTATCAATAGGACGGAATTAGATATATAAGATTTTGGAGCTGAAATTTATGGAGAAAGCAAGAGTTTTTAATATTGAAAGATTTGCAACAGAAGACGGGGAAGGTATTAGGACAGTTGTGTTTTTAAAAGGCTGTGCCCTTAGATGTAAGTGGTGTGCAAATCCTGAATCTCAAGATTTTAAAAAAGAAATATTATATAAAAAAGCTCCATGTACTAATTGTGGTAAATGTATCCAAATATGTAATCAAAAAGCCATAGAATTAGTTGAAGGGTTTGGCTATATAACTAATATTGATTTGTGTAATTATTGTGAAAAATGTATTGATAATTGTGTTAACAATGCAAGAAGTCTACTTGGTAAAGATATGAATTCTGACGAATTGATTAAAGAAGTCCTAAAAGATAATGAATACTATCAAATGTCAGGTGGTGGTATTACATTTAGTGGAGGAGAACCATTATTTTACAGCAAATTCATTAAAGAATGTAGTGTGAAGTTGAAAAAATATAATATCACCACTTTAATAGAAACCTGTGGGCATATAGATATCGAGAACATTAAAGAAGTTTATGAGCATGTAGATTATATATTCTATGATATTAAACATATGAACAGTGAGAAACATAAGGAACTGACAGGTGAAGATAATAAACTAATTATCAATAATCTAATATGGTTATCAAATAATTATAAAGGAAAATTATCTGTAAGATATCCTTATATTCCGAATTGTAATGATGACATTAATTCTATTAAACAATTACTGGATTTTGTCCAGACATTAGATAATATTGAAGAAGTTGTATTCTTGCCTTATCATCGATTAGGAATGCCGAAGTATGAAGGACTAGGAAGAAAATATGAGATGGGTGATATGAAGTCATTAAAAACAAGTGATCTAAAATGTATGAGTAACTTATTTGAAAACTATAGCCTTAATATTAAAATCCAATAATTATTAAATAAAAGGGAGGTTAATATGAATACTATCAAAAATATTATTTCGCTAGATTGTGGTAATTCTTCTTATCGAGTAGTGCTGGGTAGATATGATGGTAATAAGATTACAACTGAAGTTATTGCCCAAGAGTCAAATAGTATGATAAAAGAACAAGATTATTATTACTGGAATTTATATAAGATTTTAGATTTCTTTAAAAGAAGTTTGAAAGAAACATTAAAAAAAGTAGATAAAATTGATTCTATCGGTGTTTGTACTTGGGGTGTGGATTTTGCACTATATGATAAAGATAAAAATATGTTAAGCAATCCATTGAGTTATAGAAATAAAATTGGTGTTAAATCATTAGAGAGTCTGTCAAAAGATGAAAGAGATAAAATGTTCTATGATACTGGAATATTGTGTGACAAAATCAACTCTATATTCATGTTGAATGGAATAAAAGAAAAAATGCCTGGAATTTTCGAGAAAGCAGATAAACTGCTTATGGTGCCCGATATTCTTAATTATATGTTAACAGGAGTTATGGTAAATGAGCCTAGTGAATTGAGTACAACACAGCTGTTAAGTTCTATTACTAAGAATATCAGCTCGGAAATATGCAATAAATTTGGTATTTCAAAAGATTTATTTAATAAGATAGGTGTACATGGTGAGAAAATAGGTAATTTACTTCCTTCAATAAAAGATGAACTAGGTATTGATTATGATATCCCAGTTATTCTTGTACCTTCACATGATACAGCTTCTGCAGTAGTTGCAATACCCTCTGAGGAAGATAATTTCGCTTTTATTAGCTCTGGAACGTGGTCGTTGATAGGTGCAGAATTAGACCAGCCAGTAGTCACAAAAGAGGTGTTGGAAAGTAATCTTACTAATGAATTAGGTGCATTCAATAAAATAACCATATTAAAGAATAGTGCAGGCATGTTTATAATTCAAAGAATAAAAAAAGAATATGATGAAATCACTAAGAGAGATAATTCTTGGGAAGAAATAAATAATATAGCAGATATGTATATGGGTGAAGTACCACTTATCAATATTAATAATAATAGATTCTTCAATCCGGTGCATATGGGAAAAGAAATACATGATTACTTAGTTGAAACAAATCAGGCTAAGGGTGAATTCAATTGGAGTGTTGTAATAAAAGCGGTCCAAGAATCAATGGCTTGTTGTTATGCTCAAACAATAGATAGTCTTGAAAAGGTAATAGGAAAGGAGTTTAAAGATATCTATATTGTGGGGGGCGGATCCAAGAATATTGTAGTAAATAAGTTGACAGCTAAAAGAACAGGTAAAAAGATTGTTGCTTGTAGTAAAGAAAGTACATCTCTTGGAAATATTGTTGTTCAAATCAAACATTTTGAAAAAGATATATCTTTAAAAGATATGAGAGATATTGTTAAAAAATCTATTGATTTGGAAGAATATCAAGTTGATATTGATGATAATGGTATAGTAGATAGGTATTCTAAATTAATATAAAGTGAGGAGTATGGTATGAACGAGAATATACTTGAAATGGAAAGTATTTCTAAAAGTTTCTATGGTGTTAAAGTATTAAATGATGCTAGACTTGAAGTCAGACCGGGTGAAGTTCACGTTTTATTGGGAGAGAATGGAGCAGGAAAATCTACTCTAATTAAAATATTATCAGCTGCTTATAAAAAAGAATGCGGAATCATTAAATTAAATGGTGAATGTATTGAATTTCGTTCTCCAAAAGAGGCAATTGATAATGGAATAAGTGTTATTTATCAAGAATTCAATTTGAATCCGTGTGTACCTATTTATGAAAATATATATATTGGAAAAGAATTTACTAAGAACGGTCTAATTGATAAGAAGACTGCAATAAAAGAATCAAAAAAATACATGGAACTAATAGGGTTGAAAGTTGATCCTACAACATTAGTATCTGAACTTAGTGTAGCACAAAAACAAATGGTGGAGATTGCAAAAGCTATATCTAACGATGTTAAAATTCTTGTACTTGATGAACCTACTGCCGCAATTACTGATAAAGAGACTGCAAAACTATTTGAAATAATAAATGAGTTAAAAGCAGATGGCGTTGGGATTGTATATATATCTCATAGAATGAGTGAATTATTCGAGATAGGTGATAGATGTACGGTTATGAGAGATGGTGAATATGTCTCAACGGTTAATCTTAAGGAAACAGATTGTGACGAACTAACAAAATTAATGGTAGGTAGAAAAGTAAGTTTTGAAAAAATTGAAAATAAGTACATTAAAGAAGACGAGGTCGTTCTTGAAGTTAAAAACATTTATTACAAAGATTTAATTAAAAATGTCAGTTTAACACTTAAAAAAGGTGAAATATTAGGAATAGCTGGACTTGTTGGTGCAGGGCGAACTGAACTAGCTAAGTGCATTATAGGGGCTTACAAAATTAAAAAAGGTAATATAATCTTGAAGGGTAAAACCTTAAATGGGAACAGCATTAAAGAATCAATAGATAACGGAATGGTTTATCTGAGTGAAGATAGAAAAGATGAAGGATTAATTTTAATGCATACTGTATTAGATAATGTAGCATTGCCTAATCTTAAAAGATTTGGTGGATTATTATTAAATAACGATAAAATGAAACAAGTTACACGAGAATTTATTAGTAAATTGAAGATAAAAACAAATGGTCCTTTCAGTAAAGTAGAAAATTTATCAGGAGGAAATCAACAGAAAGTAGTAATAGCGAAATGGTTATATTCCGATTCTGATATATATATTTTTGATGAACCTACAAGAGGAATAGATGTTGGGGCACGTGATGAGATATATGAAATAATGAGAACGTTAATTGAAAAAGGTGCTTCAATCATCATGATTTCATCAGACCTTGTAGAAGTTTTGAAAATGTGTGACTCTGTAGCGGTAATGAAAGAAGGAGAGATTGCTGCTGTTTTACCAAATGAAGATAATCTAACACAAGAAGACATATTATCTTGTGCTTTGTATGGAGGGAATAAGAATGAAGAATAATGTATTAGAAAAAGATAGTATGAAAAAATTAGATTTGCAATCTTTAACGCTTTACATTGGTGCTATAGCTATTTTGATAATATTTACTGTTGTATGTAGGTTGGCTGGAAAGAATTTTCTAACCTTTGGTAACATTCAAAATGTAATAACACAGTCTTCAGTTATTGCTGTAATCGCCATAGGACAATCTGTAGTAATTCTGACTGGTGGAATAGATTTATCGGTTGGTTCGACAGTTGGTTTTGTTGGTATAGTAGGTGGTTTACTAATAAAATCGGGTATGCCTATTGGGGTTGTCTGTATACTACTGATCTTTATGGGTATATTTGTTGGAGCTTGTAATGGTGCTTTGATAAGTTACGGAAAGATACCTGCATTTATTGTTACATTAGGTTCTCTTCAAATCATTAGAGGGGTAACCATGGTTGTCAATTCCGGTAAACCTATCTCAGGTTTTCCAGAAGGTTTAAGGGCGATTATGAATACCAAAATATTAGGAATGCCTATATCTATTTTATATGTTTTCATCCTCTATGCCATAATGATGACAATAATGACTAAAACCAGATTAGGTAGATGGATATATTCTATTGGTGGAAATGCAAAAGCCGCTAAATTAGCAGGAGTAAAAACTAAAAAGATAGAGGTTTATGCATACGTAATTTCTGGAATATTCGCTGCTATTGGAGGAATTCTATTACTATCAAGATTATCCTATGCAGATCCTAATGCAGGTTCAGGATATGAACTTGACTCAATTGCAGCAGTTGTTATTGGTGGTATAGCAATGTCAGGTGGTAAAGGTAATTTAGGGAATACATTAGTTGGTGCTTTAATACTAGGAATGTTAAAGTGTGGTCTTCAGATTTTAAATGTTCCAGTATACTACCAAACTATAATCATTGGATTAGCGATTATTACAGCTGTTTTCTTTGATAAGGCAAAAGAGAGAAGAGCTGAATAATTATAGATGCTGCTTTAAATAACTTTAAGGAGGATTATTAAATGAAAAGGAAAATATCAACTTTAATTATTTCAATTCTTTTGGTAACATTTGTATTAGCAGGGTGTAAAGATACAACTAAAGATGAACCAAAACCATCAACCGATAATGGTACTACTGATAAACAGAAAGAAATCACTATAGGTTTTGTTCCTATGACACTAAACAATGAATACTTTATTACAATGGTAAACGGGGCAAAACAAAAAGCAGAAGAATTAGGAATCAAGTTAGATGTACAAGCAGCTGACCAACATGCAAGTGCTGCAGCGCAGTTAACAATTGTAGAGAATATGATTACATCAGGTGTAGATGGAATATGTATTGTACCAAGTTCCTCAGAAGGATTATCCACTGCTTTGACGAAGTGTAAAGAGGCAGGGATACCTGTTATTAACCTAGATACCAAGATTGACAAAAGTATTTTAGACGAAGCAGGATTAGAAGTGCCTTTTTATGGGACAGATAATTATGCTGGAGCAGAATTTGCTGGAGCCTATGTAATTGAAAACTTTGAAAAGGAAATTGAAACTGCTATTTTAACAGGTATTGAGGGTCAACAAAATGCAGCAGATAGACGAAATGGTTTCTTTGATGCAGCTGGTTCACATGTTAAGGTTGTCGCAGAACAATCTGCAAACTGGGAAGTAGACCAAGGATATACAGCTACTCAGAATATATTAAGTGCTAATCCTAATATAGGTTTGATCTTTGCTTCTAATGATGGAATGGCTATAGGTGCTTTACGTGCAGTAGAAGAAGCAGGTAAATTAGAAGATATCAAAATTATTGGGTTTGATGCTATCAGTGAAGCATTAAATATGGTCGAAAAAGGAGATATGTTTGGAACAGTTGCTCAGTATCCAGCAGAAATGGGTATTCTAGGTGTTGAAAATATGGTGAAAATCATTAATGGCGAAGATACCCAAGAGTATATTGATACAGGAGCTAAATTAATCACAAAAGAAAATGTAGAAGAGCACAAAAAATATTGTGAACAATTCGCAGATTAATCAATTAATCATAAAAAATTAATTATAAATAATGAAAGGATGAATGAAATGGACTATAAAAAACTAATTATCGAATCAGGAAAAAAATTAATCGATTCAGGATTTACAATTGAAACTTGGGGGAATATAAGTGCCAAAGATGAAGAAACAGGACTTGTTTATTTGACACCAAGTGGAATGGATTATTGTAATTGTACTACAGATGATGTTGTTGTGTGCAAGCTAGATGGAGAAATTGTTGAAGGTCATAGAAAGCCTACAATCGAGACAGAATTACATCTTAGTGTTTACAGAAACAGACCAGAGGTAAAAGCAGTTGTACATACCCATCCTATATATTCTACTGTATTTTCTTGTATGGGAGAAGGTATACCATTGTTAATTGATGAAGCAGCACAAGCATTAGGAGCTCCAGTTAAAACAGCTAATTATGCTTTGCCTGGTAGTAAAGAACTTGCAGAAGAATGTATAAAAGCGTTAGGAAAAGAAGCGAATGCTTGTTTACTTCAATCTCATGGAGCAGTTTGCGTAGGTGAAAATATGGAAGCAGCCTTCAAAGTTGCGAATGTTCTAGAAGTAACTGCGCAAATATATCAACTAATAAGAGCAACAGGAAAAGATTATATGCCTTTGTCAGAAGAGAATATCAAGGCAATGGCAGAATTTGCAAAATACAAATATGGACAAGGCAAATAAATAAAAGCAAAAAAACTGATGAACTTAATTAGGTTCATCAGTTTTTTTAAGATAATCTTCTAAAACAATACGATGTTTTGTTTCTTCATCAACTAGAGTTTTTAATATATTTAGTACTTTTTTATCTGATGTTTTAGGAATCAGTCCTTCGTAGAATTCGGTAGTGATTTTTTCGGTTTCAATAGCTACTTCAAGAACTTCTTTGACACTTGTTAATTTATCGTTCCTACGATTAAATGCAATATGGTTAGCATAAGAACGAAAATATTCATCCACTTCTTCAGCAAAATAATAATTGTCTGTACTTACTTTATCTAGCATTTTACGAAATTCATCTGCATGACTTTCTTCATCTGAAGCTAGTTTTAGTAATAGATCCTTGATATCTCCTTTGGCTAACTTACTATATTCATTATAGAATCTTATTCCTTGTTCTTCTATAGAAATTGCAAAATTTATTATCTCTAGAGCATTAGCTTTTTCCATAATAGATATCCTCCTTTTTTTCTTTCATTATATCAAATATAATTATGTTTTGAAATGGAAAACTTAATAAATAATATTATCGAACATTAGTATTAAAATCAAAAAATATGTTCACATTTTACTAGATAGATGTTATAATATCATTGACCTAGATTGAGAAAGAGAGGAAAAATCATGTTAAACGATGTGAAAGAAGTACTTGTATCAGAAGAAGATTTAAACAAGAAAGTAACGGAACTTGCTGATAAAATTACTAAGGACTTCGCTGGAAAGAAATTAGTTGTAATAGGTGTATTAAAAGGAGCAAATGTTTTTGTAGCAGATTTGATTCGAAAGATTAACATTCCTATAGCATTAGACTTTATGGCAATATCTAGTTATGGCAATTCAACCGAAAGTTCTGGTGTTGTTAAAATAATGAAAGATTTGGATGAAGATATTGAAGGTAAACATGTTTTGATAGTAGAGGATATTATCGATACAGGACTTACATTAAGTTATTTAACTGAAAATCTAAAATCAAGAGGTGCCGAAAGTATTAATATCTGTACTTTATTAGATAAACCGGATAGAAGAAAAGCACATATTGATGTTAAATATAAAGGTTTTGATATACCAGATGAATTTGTAGTTGGATATGGTATTGATTTTGATGAAAAATATAGGAATCTACCTTTTGTAGGGATTTTAAAAAGAGAAGTATACGAATAGTAAACCAAAGAGGCTGTCGATTATCGATGGTCTTTTTTAATACCAAATTAAATTACCTTTAAAAGAGAAAGAGAAGATGGGGCAATGGAATTTTTAATTATGAAAAAATTAAAATGACCCATAAAAAACAAATATATATTAATAATAACAATTCTCTATAGATAAATTGTTTTATATAATCTATAATGAGGATATTAAAGATAATAAAATTTGAGAGGAGTTAAATAATGAGTAAACATTGGGATTTGACATCTCTATATGCATCTTTTGATGATCCTAAGATGGATAAGGATTTACAAGATGTAAAAGATGAGATACAATCATTAAAAAAATGGTTTCATGAAGAGCTAACCGATAATAAACTAAATGATACTGATAAAATAACACATATACTTAAAAGAATGACATCTATAGACTATAAATTGGATAGATATGCAGCTTATGCACGTTTGCAATCTGCTACGGATACAACTAACCAGACAGCATTGGAGAAACTTAATATTATAGAAGCATTATTCCCAGACGTTACGCAATTAGAAGTTATGTTTGGGGATTATATAAGTGAAGTTGATGAATTGGATAAAATAATATCTACTACACCATACCTAAAAGATCATGGATACATATTGCAAGAAATTGTAGATAATCAGAAACATAGCTTAGATAGTGATACAGAAAGTATTATAGCAAGAATGAAGAATACAGGTTCCACGTCTTGGACTAAGCTTCATCAACAGTTACTATCTACGCTTCAAGTTGAATTACCAGCTAAATATGGTTTGGAAGAAGAAATAAAACCTATTAGTGCCGTAAGAAACATGGCTTATTCACAAGATAAAAACGTACGTAAACGTGCTTATGAAAGTGAATTAGAAGCCTATAAGAAGATTACCCTTCCTATGTCAGCGTGTCTTAACGGTATCAAAGGTGAAGCTATTACACAAACAGAACTTAGAGGATTTTCATCACCATTAGATATGACACTCTTCTATTCTAGGATGGATAGTAAGATATTAGATGCTTTATTAAAAGCTATAGAAGAAGGATTGCCTCTTGTTCGTAAATATCTTAAGAAAAAAGCTGAAGTTTTAGGATATGATAACGGACTTCCATGGTATGAATTATATGCACCATTGGGAAAAGAAGTATCCAAGATTACATATGAAGAAGCGAAACATATTGTATATGACAATTTCAGATCATTTAATCCTAATCTTGCTGATTTTGCGCAGATGGCATTTGATAAGAACTGGATTGATGTAGAGCCAAGAGCTGGTAAAAGAGGGGGAGCATTCTGTTCTAATCTTCCAATAGGTGAGAGCAGAGTATTATTAAACTTTGATGGTGTTCTTACTAATGTTATTACTCTTGCTCATGAACTTGGACATGGTTATCATGGACATTGTTTGAAAGATGAAGAGTTATTGAATAGAAGTTATACTATGCCAATAGCAGAAACAGCATCAACTTTCTGTGAAACAATAATCATAAAATCTGCCTTAGCCAATTGGGATGATAAGAAACGATTTGAAATACTTAATGATCAGGTTATAAGATATGTGAGTATCATTATGGATATCTATAGTAGATTCTTATTTGAAAAAGCATTATTTGAAAAACGTGAAAGTACTACTTTATCAGTTGAACAAATATGTGACCTTATGGCTGATGCTCAGGAAAAAGCATATGGTGATGTTTTAGACAGCAGGTTTAATCATCCATATATGTGGGTAAATAAAGTTCATTATTATTATGCAAGTAGGAACTACTATAACTTCCCTTATGCATTTGGACTATTATTGGCAAAAGGGTTATATGCTATGTATGAAAATGAAGGAGACAGTTTCTTGTCAAAATATGATACATTGCTTAGAGAAACAGGTAAAAATTCAATCTATGGTATAGGTCAGAGTGTTGGAATTGACTTAACTGATGTCCAATTCTTCAGAGGCGGTCTGAGAATGATTGAAGACGATATTGATATGTTAATAGATTTAATTGATAGAAATGATTAGATAATATGGCTAGTCCTAATAATATAATTAGGACTAGCCAAAATTTTAATATAATTACAGATAATAAACAATGTTAGAAGGAGGAAATATATGAGATTATTAATTACTAATGACGATGGTGTTCACGCAAAAGGGATTCATGCACTATGCAAAGAACTGGAAAAATATCATGATATTATTATTGTGGCGCCTGATGATCAGAGAAGTGCAACAAGCCATTCTATTACAATAGCAAAACCGTTAATAGTTAAAGAAGTAGAACTGCCTGATATAAAATCAAAAGCATATTCTGTTAGTGGAACACCTGCGGACTGCGTTCGTGTGGCTATAGACCAGATTATTAAAGATAAAGTTGATATGGTTGTTTCGGGTATAAATATAGGGTATAACTTAGGAACTGATATATTGTATTCGGGGACAGTATCAGCTGCTGTTGAAGCTACATTGTGTAATATACCAGCTATTGCAGTTTCGACGGAATCAAGTGCAGAATTTTATGTGTATGAAAATGCTGCTAAGTATATTAATAAAGTTATAGAGATTGCAGTAAGTAACAAATTGCAAGGTGATATAGTATTGAATGTTAATGTACCTCCAATCAAGGAGAAAGAGATAAAAGGGATAAAGGTTTGTAAGATAGGAAAGTTACAATTTAATCATTATTATAAGGAAACTCACAAAGAAGAGGAAGATATGGTTTATAAACTAGAGGGAGTAAGGGTTGTAGAACATGTTCCTGAGACGGATTCTTATTATGTGGATAATGGGTTTGTAACTGTTACACCGTTGCATTATGATTTGACTAATTTTAATATATTGAATGATGTTAGTCAGTGGTTTTAAATGAATATAGTTAGTTATTTATAAAATATAGGACAACGTAAGTTAGTTTAGTGTTATATGGTTCGTTTTACTTGCCTTACTCCAAGGAACGGTCTTGGTAAAACGAACCATATAACACTTTTAAATTTTGTGCAGCGGAATTGATTTAGTGATATTTTGTTTGTGAGGGAGAGATAGTAGATGGGTAGACTATGATTATTTTAGGAGTTGGCTGTGTCTTCTTTTGAATTTTCGGGGTTCGTAGGAGGTTATAAAGGCTTCGGGTTCATAGGTTTTAACTAATTTCCATAATTCGTCTTCTAGATGTCTGTCTATGAGGATTTCTAATTTGTAGCGTTTGCATTCTTTTCCTATACCTTCAAAGATGGTAACTCTGAACCCTTGTTCTCGGAGTTTATCAATGAATAGTTGGTTTTCGTGCTTTAAGCTTATATTGTAGGTGATATGTCCGATAGCGAGTTTCTTTTCAATTAGATTACCGATGTATATTCCAACGCCAAAACTAAGTGCATAGATGAACATGGTTAAAAAAGTTCGATCTCCGCTTATGACAAGGGATAAACCAAAGATATATACAGCGGCTTCGAAAAATCCAAATACTGAAGCTATGAAACTATTGTTTTTGACCATAAAAATAGTTCTCATAGTAAGTAGGGGAACGTATAGCAGTTGTAAAATAATAATAAGTATAATTGTTTTCATGAAATCTTCCTTAGGTATGGATTAATTATCAATATTATTATTTAATATGTGTAAATGGATTTTTTTTATTCTAATAATTCTAGTTTTGCGATTCAAAATATGTGAAGAATTTTAATAGCAGTTCACAGATTAATTTCCATAGGATTAAAATTACAATAAAACATATTATAAATCCAAGTATCGCTAACGGTGCATTGTTCACAGTCATAGAAGTGTATGAATACGTATTATTGCCTGCAAAATGACGAACCATTTTTTCATATGTACAAGTCATATAAATCACTCTTGCAAACATATATGCTTTATAGGCTACTATTAACATTCCTATATAAAATATTTTATGGATTACATTAGAGACTGTCATTTTTCCCAATGACAAAAAATTTAGAAGTTTCATTATTTATCACCCCTATATATTGTAACTTTTAGATGAGATAAAAGCAAGGGATTTAATTCCTTGACATATGCTCGACAAAAGTGTAATATAGTTATGTCGAGCAAAAGTGAGGTGAATGTTTGAGTAATAAGAAGATAGGTCGACCAACTGAAAAACCAATGCCTATACGTGTTGGTTTCAGGCTTGATAAAAAAACTTTGGATAGACTAGATGAATATTGCGACAAAAATAATATATCTAGATCAGATTTAATTAGAAAGGCTATAATTCAGTTGATTGATGATAATTAAATAGAAAAGTGGTGCACGCCCACTAAGCATAACACCACTTTCTAAGTAACCACTATCCTAAAATAGAGGTAAATCTATTATACCCTGTTTAGGATGGTAATTCAATAATAGGAGGTATAATTTAATGGAAGATTTTGAAGAACATTTTGGCGATTTCGTATCCCGTATGCAGATATCAGCATATAGGAATTCAAAAAATGTTAATGTAGAGTATCAAGAAATAGAAAATTACTTGAAAAAAAGTGACGGAAAGTTTAAGAAAATTATAAATTCTCTAAATGAAGATGATAAAAAATTTATCTGGGATTATATAGATAAACAATCATGCGAAGCAACATGTTTATACAGAGATATGTACCATAGCAGGTTATAGGGATTGTATTAGATTGTTAAAGAAAATTGGTGTAATGTAATAATAAAAAATGACTACTCCATAAATATAGATGGAGTAGTTTATTTTATAAGGTTTATTTTTTTAACCAACGAGTTAAAGGAACAGGATCTGCGGCTTTACCGTTAAAATCAATATAATTTACAGATGTCGCCATACCTCCAAAGGGGAGTTGTAGATTATTAGATACGTGATGTGCAAAGTGACAATGAAGAGGCCATAATCCAGGGTTATTACAATTGAAACCTATATCCCATGTTTCTCCGGAACCAATTATAATAGTATTTTTAATTAGCTGAGTACTTTTAGCTATTGGATTACCGTCAGATGCTGTTACGGCAAATTGATGACCATGAAAATGTATAGGGTGATTATTAAGGCTGATATTTCCAAATCTAATTCTACAATTTTCACCTTTCTTAACTAAAAGTGGTGAAGTATAAGGAAAACAGCGTCCATTCATAAAAAAGAAATTTGAATCCATTGTAAAAGGGTTAATATTAAAAATACCTTTTCTGACATTGAATTTTGGTATGTTCCTTAATTTGTTTTCTCCTAACATAATGAAGTAATCTTCCTGTATGTTTTCGGTTTTTTCATCTGCAATGATGAAAGCACCAACTAAACCCATCGTGTCTTGCTTAACTGTATGATAATGAGAGTGATACATATGTGTGCCAGGAGGATTGGTAATGAGAAATTCATAATCAAAGAAACTACCTGGGTCAATTCGTGGAGAAGGTTCTACAGCAGGAACACCATCCATGTCATTAGGTATGTTTAGTCCATGCCAATGTACACTTGTTGGCTCAGGTAGTTTATTATAGACTCTTATTTTTACATAGTCACCAGGATAAACAATTATTGTAGGACCAGGGGAACTCCCATTGTATCCCCATGCATTCATAAAAATACCAGGGAGTATTTCTTGTTTAACTGGTTCTGCCACTAATTCAAAACACTTAACTCCGTATTTTACAGAGTAGTTCAAATTCTGCAAATCAGGTGTTATAACCATTAGGTATCTCCTAAGAACTTATTTATATAAGTATATTATTATTTGTGGCAAATATGTATATAGCTGAATTAGTGAATATAAATGCTTAATCCAATTCTAATCATTTTAACATTTACAAAGAAACGTTCATAATCTATACTAAAAAAAGAATATACTGTTTTTTAGTGAGGAGGACAACGATGAAGTTTCTTGGTAACTTGATATGGATAGTATTTGGTGGATTAATCAGTTCTATTTTGTGGTTTGCAGCCGGTCTGATTTTATGTATTACCATTATTTTTATTCCATTTGGAAAGCAATGCTTCAAGATTTCTAATTTTGTATTATGGCCTTTTGGGTCAGATGTAAACATAGGTAATTTTGGCATATTTGGCCTTGCTGGTAATATACTGTGGATTATATTGTTTGGGTGGGAATTATGTATGTTACACCTTAGTGTAGGATTGATTTTTTGTATTACTGTTGTAGGTATTCCATTTGGCTTACAGCATTTTAAATTCGCTAAACTTGCACTTATTCCTTTTGGAGCAAAAATAAATAGATAAATAACTTTAATTAATAGCAAATGTTTATTATAATAAGTAATAAGCATTTGCTTTTCATTGCGTTATAGGGTGAAAAGGGATATGACATACTATAATAAAGGAGCACAAAAATGCTAAAGAAGATTAAACATTACTTGATTATTATTATGGGACAGTTAATTGCAGCTATAGCGTTTCAACAAATACTATTACCCAATAATTTGATAGCAGGCGGTTTTGGAGGTCTTGCAACTGTTGCTAATAAGTTAACTGGTGCAAACATTCAATTGGTCTTAATAGGGTTATGTTGCCCCATTATTATATGGGCTTATTTCAAATATAATAGAACGTTGGTATTCTATGCAGGATTCTGTTTTGGATTATTTACTTTTTCTATAGGAATTGTTGGGAAGTTTGTTCCAGCATTTGAAACAGATCCAATTGTAGCTGCTATTGTAGCAGGAGTGCTTTTTGGGGTTTCTGCAGGGATTATAATTAGGGAAGGTGCAGCAAATGGACCTGAAGCCATAGTTGGTATGTATCTAAAAGAGAAAAAAGGTATAACTATTGGAACGTTCTTTACTATACTTAATTTTTGCATTTTGACATCATCACTTACCTATGGTGATATTACTTGTATTATTTATTCTCTTATAAGTATTTATATTTCTGGTAAAGTAACAGATTATATTATTCTTGGGACAAGACGAGAATATTGTGTGAATATAATATCAGATAACTTTATTGAGATTACAGAATTCATACATAAAAAACTAAACAGAGGAGTTACTTTTGTACCTTGCGTAGGAACATACAAAGTTAGAAAGAAAATGATGATTAAGGCAGTAGTAACTAATCAGGAATTGATAACTCTGAAAAATTATGTTGCTGCATTAGATGATAATAGTTTTGTTTACGTAACTGAGAGTATTGAGGTATTTGGTGGAGGATTCAGTGATTAGTTATATATGGTTACTCTCAGTCTTGTATATCTAATTCAAACCAAAATGTAATTCCTTTAGTGGTAGTTCTAACACCATAATCATTATTACTAGCTTCCTGGATAGCTTTAACTATGGATAGTCCTAATCCATGGCTCCCAGGTTGTCTGGTTCTTGCTTTGTCTCTTTTGTAAAAACTTAACCATAATTTATCTAACTCATCTGCGTCTATCGTTTCACAGGAGTTGTATATCTCAATACGCACATGATTATCTTTGGTTGAGAGTGTAACTCTAATATCCCTATTATTATCAACGTATTGAATAGCATTGTTTAAATAATTAGTAAGAACTTGTTCTGCCTTCAAAACATCTGCGTAAACGTTAATGGGTTCTATTTTATTAAATGAAAGATTGATTTTATTTTCTATAAATACATGATCATATTTTTTAAGTATATATTCTATGAATTCTACAATTTCAAAAGTTGAATTATTAGGTGTAGTATCACCGAATTCAATTTGATTGATACTTAATAGATTTTGTACCAGTTGATTCATTTTTTTAACTTCGTCAACAATGACATCACAATAAAAATCTGTCCTATTATGGTTTTTGGCAACATTAAGTTTTAACCCTTCTGCATAACCTTGCATAAGAGCTAAAGGTGTCTTGAGTTCGTGTGAAACATTGTTAAGGAGTTGCTTTCTCCTCTCATCGATTTTAGTTTTCTCTTCTATTTCTTGTTGTAGATTTGTATTGCTTGTATTTAATGATTCTATATTTTTTTCTAGTTCTATTGACATATCATTTATACTGTTAGCCAATTGTCCAATCTCATCATTGGATATGACTGAACATTTGGTTGAGAAATCAAGTTGTTTCAGGCTATTAGTTGCTTTGTTCATTTGTAGAATAGGTTTTGTGAAAGACTTTGATAAGAAATAGGCTGTAATTATACCTATTAAAAACAAAGGAATACCAGTAAAAAGTAGAAAGTTGTTAGATATTGATATACTGGTTTTGATAGGAATAAGGGGTAATCTTAGATCAATATTATAGTCATTATCCAATTTTCCAGTTAGTACAAGGCTTTTCCCACCTGACATCAGATCATCTACCCATAGATATTTTACTTTGTCATTAATAGGTTCCTCAGTATTAATTTTAACAGGTGGACCTGCGGGTTTGGGTTTGAGTCCTTTCATATTAGGTAATGATTCTACAAATTCTAATAAATGTCTATCTTTCATATATGATTTAGAGGCATAGCTAATATCACCTTCTGAGTTGTAGATAAGAATATCTATATTAGAGGCATCTTCAATGGAAATAAAATCTGATAAAGAATTATTATAATCTACTGAGGATAACTTATTTATTTTTTTGTAATACGTATAAAGCTGTTTTTTTGCCTTGTTAAGATAGTAAGGTTGTAGTAAATAGGTATTAGCCAGAACCATAATTCCGATGAGTATAATGGCTAAAGATCCAATTTGAAGAAAGAGCTTCTTTTTTATAGAATTCATGTATTCACCTCGAATTTATAACCATATCCTCTAATGGTTTGAATATAATGTCCACAATCTTTTAACTTAATACGTAGTCTATTAATATGAGTGTCGATGGTTCGATCTGTGCCTTGATAATCATAACCCCAAACGTTGTTAAGTAATTGGTCTCTAGTAAAAACCTGACCTTCATTCTGAATCATATATAACAGTAGGCTGTATTCAGTTTGGCTTAAGTCGATAGGTATTTTATTCGTAGTTACTTTATGCCTAGTAACATTTATGGATAAACTACCTTTGATGATATCACCTTGCCCAAGTGTAGAATAGGTGCGCTTTATCAAGGCGTTAACACGAGCGACAAAAATTGATGGACTAAAAGGTTTTGTTATATATTCATCCGCCCCAAACTTGAATCCATTTAATTCATCAGGTTCAGTATTCTTTGCAGTGAGCATAATTATAGGAACATTGCTGATGTTTCTAATTTCTTCACAAACTTCCCAGCCATTATAATAGGGCATCATCACATCTAGAATTACTAACTGTATATCTGGATTCTTCATGAAAATATCAATAGCTTGTTTACCATCCTTGGCTTCTAAGATATCATAATTTTCCATAGTCAAGAAATCCGATACAAGAATTCGCATCCTAATTTCATCTTCGGCAATTAAGATTTTTTTATTCATATTATATCACCTAATCTTTTTTGGTTGTATTATTCATCATATTGCTAGGTTCTTCACTCATTAGTATCTCATTTTAATGTTACAGTTATATCACAAATTATACAAGTTATTTTTTTCGTAACTGTGATATAACTGTGACATTGATAATGTAAAGTTAGTGTAAATTCATAGTTAAACATATACAACTGAGAAAGGAGTTGATATAGCATGACTGGAAGACATGAGCTTAAGTACATGATGAATGAGTTGGAAGATATAGTTCTAGTCAAACGTGTTGAGAAAGTATTGAAAAGAGATGGGAATAGTAATGGAAAAGGCTATTCAATCACAAGTCTTTATTTTGATAATTGTTATAATCAAGCTTATGAACAAAAGATGAATGGTGAAGCTATTAGACATAAATATAGGATTCGCTATTACAATGATGATCTGTCATATATTAAACTTGAGAAAAAATCAAAGATTAATCAGATAACAAAAAAAGTTTCTGTACCTTTATCTGTAGAAGAAGTGGAAAAAATCTATGAAAGGGATTTAGATTTTTTATTAGCCAAGAAAAAATATCTATATCATGAATTCTATAAAGAATTAAAGCATGGATTATTAAAGCCAAAAGTAATAGTCAAGTATGATAGGGAAGCTTTTATACACCCTGTCGGAGATTTGAGAATTACCTTTGACCGTAAAATAAAGACTGCCAATATGCATACTAATATTTTAAGTGACAATCAATATTTTATTGATGCATTGGAGAAAGGGAAGACCATTTTGGAAATAAAATTTAATGGAGTTCTACCTGATTTTATCAGAAGCCTCATTCAATCAGGACATATTATGCAAGCGTCTTCATCCAAGTATATCTTTTCAAGAAAGTACAATGTGAGTTTTTAGGATAAACATATTTTAAAACATATAGGAGGGAATATTAATGACAACATTTCAAGATATTTTAAAAGATGGGATATTAGAAAATACAACAAGCATATCAGCATTATCAATTGGAATTACATTATTTTTAGCTTTTATTATTGGAATCTTTATATTTCAAGTTTATAAGAAAACATATCAAAGTGTGGTTTATACGAAAAGTTTTAACATTTCATTAGTCATGATGACCATGGTAACAGCTCTAGTAATTTTAGCAGTAACAGCTAATGTGGTTTTATCACTAGGTATGGTTGGTGCTCTTAGTATTGTTCGTTTTAGAAGTGCCATTAAAGATCCTATGGATATTGTGTTTATGTTCTGGGCAATTGCTGCAGGTATTATAACAGGAGCTGGTTTTTATTTATTGGCTATTATAGGCTCTTTGGTGGTAGGTATAGTTATTTATATGCTGACTAAGAGTGTTAAACAAGAAAGTCCTTATCTGCTTCTTATAAATTTTACAGAAACAATGGCTGAACAACAAATCTTAGATAAGATCAAATCTACTGTTACGAAGTACTTCATTAAATCCAAAACAATTGATGGTGAAGGTACAGAGCTTACTGTAGAATTAAGAATAAAAGATGGAGAAACAGATTTGATTAATGAATTGCAAAGGGTAAAATCTGTCTCCAATGCTATGCTTGTCAGCAATAATGAATTTTCCAGTTAGGAGGATGATTGAATGAAATGGATAAAAATGATGGCTGTTCTCATGGGTGTTTTTATCCTACTAATAGCCATGGACAACTTATTGTTGAGTAGTACAATCCAAGCTGACAATAAGAGTGGAAGTATAGTTGATGAAACGGTCTTTCCACATGATGAGGTTATTGAAGTATATATTACCATTGATGAAGATACTTATACAAATATGAACGAGAATGCAATGTCCGAAGAAATTGTAATGGCAGATATTGTTTATAATGGTATTAGTTTTAGTAGTGTGGGTATAAGGCCAAAAGGAAATTCGAGTCTTAGGTTTGTAGCTGATACAGATAGTATACGTTACAGTTTCAAAGTGGATTTCAATTACTACATTGATGATCAAAGCTTTTTTGGAGTCACCAAATTGAATCTAAATAATCTCTATGGCGATACAACGATGATGTCAGAGTATATGGGGTATGAGATTATGTCGGAGTTGGATGCTGATGCTTCAAGGACAACTTATGTTGCGTTACATATTAACGGAGAGTATTTTGGACTTTATCTAAGCGTGGAGCAGGTTAATGAAACATTCTTGAAAGATCATTATGGAAATGCCAATAATGAATTATACAAACCTGATATGGGTGTTGGAAGTAATTTGAAATACATTTCAGATAATAGTGAGGATTACACTGGTATGTTTCCAGAAAATCTTTCTAATTATAGCAATAAGGAATTGATTGAACTTATGAAAGTGATAGAAGAGGGTGGGGATCTAGAAAGTGTGTTGGATGTAGATTCTTTTCTCAAATATCTGGCTATGAGTACTGTGACAATACATCTGGATAATTACCAATCAGGAATGTTTCATAACTATTATTTGTATAATAATAATGGTGTTTTTGAATGGATTACATGGGATCTTAACTCCATTTATAATAAATTTCCTATGGCTGGTCTAACCGATGAAGAGGCAACGGAATTTTTAATAGATGAACCAGTAATTGGTGAAATGGAGAATTATCCCTTAATAAATGCTATATTTAAAAATGATGAGTATGTGGATCGCTATCATGACTATATAAATATCTTAATCAACGGATATTTAGCAGAGGAAAATGTGGAAAATAAAGTCTTATCTATTTATGAGATGATTAAGGACTATGTTAAAACAGATCCAACAGCTTTCTTTACTTATGAACAATTTGAAGAAGCGCTGTTCTTGGATACTGATACTAATTTAGGTTTACTTAACTTTGTAACTAAAAGAAATGATAATATTGCAAAGCAACTTGAAGGCACTATACCAAGTACCAATAATGGTTTGGGAAATAATGGTTCATCAGAGAGAGGCGGAATGCCACCTAATGGTATGGGAGGTCAGAATGGACAACCTCAAAGAAGAGATGATGGTAAAGTACCTCCTGGGAATAATCAAGATGGTGAAGCTAAGAAAAACGGTGATGAAGGAAGTAAGGACATGATGGGAGGTTTGCCTAAGGGTATGAATATGGAGGATTTGCCAGAGGAATTAAGAAGTTATATGGAAAATGGTGAAATGCCTCCAATGGATAAAATGAAAGAATTAATGAAAGATATGCCTGCTGGCATGATGCCTATGGGTATGCAGCAGCAAGGAATGACTGTTAATATGGAATTATTAATTCCTAACCTAGTAGTATTGCTTATTGGAACTATAGGTATATTTGGCTTTACATGGTATCTACGAAAACAATAAATTATCAAATGAATTATATTTGTTTTAACATATTAATTAAACCTTATCGGTGAATTTTATTTTATACTGATAAGGTTTTTTGTTATTATTTTAGTATGTAATTTTATTAAGAATTACAGAGTTATATAATTAAATATAAATTTTATATTGAAAAAAATATAAATATGTCATATAATGACTTTTAGAACATTAATTTGTAATAAGCTAAAAATGTTCGGAAATAAATTGACGATATAATATTAGAATCAGACATTATGAAGGAGACAAAAAATATGGATTTTATTAAAGATTTATTAGCCGTTTTTAGTGTTATTTTGAATGGATTGCCACAAGGGTTGTTAGCGTTAACGTTCGGTTTTGCATCAATACCGACTGCTTTTGCATTTTTAACAGGAGCAGTAGGTAATAGTATAGTTGGTTCTGTAGCTCCAATATCTTTTCAAGCTGAGACAATTACAATAGCTGGTACTATGGGTAAGAATATGCGAGAAAGATTATCCATGATATTTTATGGTGGTGTCATTATGGCACTTATTGGAGTTTTTGGATTTCTAGGAACAATTGTAGATTTTATTGGACCAGTAATTACCAGCGGTATGATGGCTGGTGTAGGTATTATGTTAGCTCGTGTTTCTATTGATATGTGTAGAAAAAATAGGATAATTGGTAGTGTTTCTATAGCTTCTGCATTTCTTACATTTTTATTTACAAAAGATTTAGTATATACTATATCTATTTCAGTAATCTTATCGAGTGTAGTTTCTAGAATAATGAAACAAGATACTGGAATAATGGCAAATGGCAATGATAAAATTAAGTTTCAAAAACCAATATTGAATACATCAATCATAAGAGGAGCATTATCGATGGTGTGTCTTAATATAGGTGCTAACATAGCTTTTGGAAATATCACTGGTAATATTGCTGGGGAAAGTGTCAATTTAGATCATCTAGCAGTAATAAGTAGTTTAGCTGATATGTCATCTTCACTTTTCGGAGGAGGACCAGTTGAATCTATAATCTCTGCGACAGCCAGTGCACCTCATGCAGTTTGGGCTGGTGTTGGAATGATGATACTTATGGCTGTAATATTGCTATCAGGTCTATTGCCTAAAATCGGAAAAT
Organism: Vallitalea sediminicola; assembly: GCF_054408565.1. NCBI lineage: Bacteria > Bacillati > Bacillota > Clostridia > Lachnospirales > Vallitaleaceae > Vallitalea > Vallitalea sediminicola. The sequence continues at coordinate 42,038 of NZ_BTPT01000034.1, read as the reverse complement.
ATGTACCAAGTGAATCCATAGCAGGTTTCCTTTTTGTTCTAGGTGCTTGGGTGACAGTTCCAGTTAATGCTGCTGCATCTTTAGGACAAGATTCTCTAGTAGGTGGTATAACAATGACAGTAACTGCAATAACTGACCCATTCTTTGGTATGGTTGCAGGGTTGATTATGAAAATGTTATCAGGTATTATAGGATTATAATAATTAATGATAGATAATTAGTTAAGAGATTTAGAAGTGATGGATAGAAAGGATGTAAGTTAAATGAAAAATACATATACGTTGGAAGTATGTGGTCTAAAAAGGGATTTACCAATTATACAAATCAATGAAAACTTGAAAATAGCGAGTTTTGTAATACTTGGTGATACTGAAATAGTGGAGACAGCAGGAAAACATTTAGCAAAAAAGTTACCTGAAGCAGATATATTGATTACTGCAGAAGCTAAAGGGATTCCGTTGATATATGAAATAGCTAAACAAAAGAATATGAAAGAATATATTGTAGCAAGAAAAAGTCTAAAACCTTATATGAAAGATCCATTAGTAACAAAAGTTGTATCTATAACAACTCAAAAAGAACAGTTATTATGCCTTGATAAAGAAGAAGTGAAGTTGTTAAAAGATAAGCGTGTAGTAATTATAGATGATGTCATTAGTACAGGAGAATCTATTATCGCAATAGAAGATTTAGTTAATAAAGCAGGAGGACAAATAGTTGGAAAAGCTGCAATATTAGCTGAAGGTGATGCCGCTGACCGTGATGACATAATTTTCTTAGGAAAATTACCATTATTTAAAAATGGTGAAGTTCAATAAACAATTTATAAATGTAAACAAAAAATAAGCTTATTTACTTAAAATGATTATATTGTATTCTAATTACTGCAAGTTGGAGAAAATTCAACTTGCAGTTTTTATTTTGTAGGTAATTTAGCCTTAGCTACCATATTCTTATAATAAAATATGAAGTAGCCAATAGGTAAACTAACTAAGAAGAAAAAGTGTTTTGTGATTATATTGACGGAATTCCAAGCAAAATAGTATATGTATATGTGAAGTAGTGAGGCAGGACGCCGAACCCAGCTTTTAATCTGACAGCCCTACTGGACTGTCAGAAATAATAATGGACTCGATGTCCATCATTATTTGTTGAGCTCAGGACGAGCAAGTAGCTGGCGAAACATATACATATACTATTTTGCAAAAGCCACGTCAGAACAATTCACTTTTTCTGAATTACTTGCAATGCAAATTATTTCTGAAAAATGTGTAACTTAAAGTCCTTGACTACACATTAATTAATAGATAACATAAGTACAAGATATAAATCCTAATAGTCAAAGGAGCATTAACCAATATGTTATTAAATCACGAGTTAGCACAAAAATTAGTAGATAACATCATGAAGAATCTTGGATATAACATAAATATTATGAATGAGTCAGGTGTCATCATTGCAAGTGGAAATAAAGAAAGAATTGGTACTTTTCATAAGGTAGCTGAAGAAGTAATAAATAAAAAGTTGAGAATAGATATATATGAAAATGATGAAAACAAATATGAGGGAGTCAAAAAAGGGATTAATATGCCTTTTTATTATAATAATGAAGTAGCTGGTGTAATCGGTATAACGGGAGCACCAAAAGAAATAGAGAATACAGCAGAAATAGTAAGAATGTCAACAGAATTGATGCTTGAACAACAAGCATTGAAGGAAAGAGTTTATTTTCATCAAAGCCAAAAGACATTTTTTATAAATAAATTATTAACAATGAATACAGATGAAGAATGGTCAGCTACTGTTCATTGGGGTTCTAAATTAGGTTATGACTTGAATATACCTAGAGTTGTATGCTTAATCTCTATTCAAAACTTAAATTCAATTGTGAAAAAGAATCCATTACTCAATAAAGAAAAAGTCAAAGAGTATGTGTTGAATAATATTAAAGGAACAAAAAAGCATAACAAACAGGATATATCATCCTATGTAACAATCAATAAAATCATTATTTTTAAGATACTTAATAAAACAGATCCTGATAATGTGAAAATAGAGCTTATGGAATATATTGATAATATAAAATCAAGTTTTAGTAATATAGAGGTTGAATTATTATTTGGAGTAGGTACGTATCATACTTCAATGTATGGTTATAATAAAAGTTATGAAGAAGCAAAAGCTATGATTGATTATGGTAGCTTGATGAATAAAAAAGATGAAACCATATTTGCTAGAGACCATGTCTTTGAACTTCTCTTTGCTAGTATAGATAAAGAGAAAATGGATTATTTTTTGGGTCCATTTGTAAAAAAAGTTAATAATAACGAAGAGATGCTACTAACAATGCAGGCTCTGATAAAAAATAACATGAATTTGATTAAAGCCTCTCAGGATTTATTTGTGCATAGAAATACTATTGTATTCAGGTTGAATAAATTAAAAGAGTTATTTGGTATCAATCCATTGCATGATGAATCAGATAGGCTGTTGCTTCATCTGATATACCTATATGTTAAATACTATCAAACAAAAGATATGGATAATGTGTGATGTTATAATTTGTATAGTGAATTTGGATAAAAATTGTACCCTTGAAACAAAATATGTGTACTTTTTTATTGTAGGTGTATAAAGAGGTATTGTTTAAAATGTAATATAATAATAGAGAGCAAAAGACAGTTTTGTAAATTATTTTGCAAAACTATAATTATGTAAAGGAGGTGGAAAATGGATATTCTCATTGCTCCTGATTCATTTAAAGGTAGTTTGTCAGCAGAAAAGTATTGTGGTATAGCTAAAAAAGCAATTACTAATGTTTTTCCAGATGCTAATGTAGTAACTTGTCCTATGGCAGATGGTGGTGAAGGTACAGTTGAAGCTTTGGTATATAATACAAAGGGAAGTATATTTTTTGAAACAGTTACTGACCCTATTGGGAACCTGGTTAAAGCAAAATACGGATTATTAGGTGATGGTAAAACAGCCGTTATAGAAATGGCAAGTGCTTCAGGTTTGCCGCTAGTTCCAATAGACAAACGGAATCCATTATACACAACTACTTATGGTACAGGAGAATTAGTTAAAAAGGTCATTGATAAAGGTTGTACTACAATAATATTAGGTATTGGTGGTAGTGCTACTAATGATGGTGGAGCAGGAATGATGGAAGCTCTAGGTTTCAAGCTATTAGATGACGGAGATAATATAATACAAAGAGGTGCTATAGGGTTACAGAATTTACACCATATCGATTCAAGTAATAAGGATAAAAGACTTGATGATGTTGATTTTCTAGTTGCTTGTGATGTCAATAATCCATTATGTGGACCTAATGGTGCAAGTTATATCTATGGACCACAGAAAGGTGCAACAAAAAAGCAATTACAATTACTAGATGATGGATTAGCCAACTTTGCTAGAGTTATCAAAAATGATTTTGGCAAAGATGTAAAGGATATTGAAGGTTCTGGAGCAGCTGGTGGGTTAGGTGCAGGACTTTTAGCTTTCTTTGATGCAACACTGAAACCAGGATTTGAAATAATTAAGAATATAATTAATCTAGAGAAGTATTTTAGTGATTACAAATTGGATTTAGTGATTACTGGTGAAGGCGAAATCAATTATCAGACGGTTAATGGTAAATTACCTGTTGGTGTTGCAAAAACAGCAAAAAAATATGATGTACCAGTTATTGCTGTAGTTGGTTCAATTGGTAAGGATGCAGATAGAGTTTATGAATATGGTATTGATTCTATCTTTACAATTATGGATGGACCTAAAAAATTAGATTACGCAATAAAAAATGCAGATACATTATTATTACAAGCGATAGAGAGAATCATGAAAGTTATAAAGTTATTTGACTGATTATTCAAATAATTATAGGCTTTAATTTGCAGAAGTGTATAAAAATAGCTTTTAATGTTTATTATCTAAATAAAAATATATTAATAATTAGGAGGGTTTTAAATGGTTCAAGGACCAGTATTAATTCTAATCTTATTACTAGGTATTGCTTTTATTGTATTGGCTACATCTAAGTTAAAGATTCATCCATTTATCGCATTATTAATTACTTCTTATGGGATTGCATTAGCAGCAGGAATGCCAGTGTTAGAAATTGGTTCCACAATCAGAAGTGGATTCGGGGGAATACTTAATTATATTGGTATTGTTATCATATTAGGAACTATCATCGGTACAATTTTAGAGAAATCAGGAGCTGCTATAACTATGGCAGATACAGTTCTGAAAGTAGTTGGAGAAAAACGTCCAGGGCTTGCAATGAGTATTATTGGATATATTGTATCTATCCCAGTATTTTGTGATTCTGGTTTTGTAATTTTGTCATCTCTAAAAAAATCACTTGCAAAAAGAACAAAATCATCATCAGTTATGATGACTGTTGCATTAGCAACTGGATTATATGCAACACATACATTTGTACCTCCAACTCCTGGACCAATAGCTGCGGCAGGTAATTTAGGTCTTGAAGATAAACTTGGTATAGTTATTCTAGTGGGTATATTTGTAGCATTGATAGGTATGTTGGCAGGATATTTTTGGGCTAAGATTGCTGGTAAAAAATATCGTTCAAAAGAGGATGACGAAAAATTAGAGTTTTCATATGAAGAGATAAAAGAGAAATATGGTAAATTACCAAGTGCTTGGAAAGCTTTTGCACCTATATTGATTCCCATAGTATTAATCACTCTTGGATCAATAGCAAGTTTCCCAACTCAACCATTTGGTCAAGGTACAGCTTATACTTTTTTTGCCTTCTTAGGTAAACCAATAAATGCATTAGTTATAGGATTCTTCTTCTCATTATTATTACTACCTAAGTTGAATGAAGAAACATTGACAGGATGGGTTGGAGAAGGGCTTAAAAGTGCTGCAATAATTATTATGGTAACCGGAGCAGGTGGAGCTCTTGGTGCGGTTCTAAAAGCAACTCCTATAGGAAGCTATTTAGGTGAAACATTAGCAACATATAATTTGGGCATATTATTACCATTTGTAATAGCGGCTGCACTTAAAACAGCACAAGGTTCTTCAACTGTAGCGTTAGTAACCACATCCGCTCTTGTAGCACCATTATTAGGAGCATTAGGACTTCAATCAACAATGGGAAGTGTATTGACAGTTATGGCTATTGGTGCAGGTGCTATGACAGTATCTCATGCTAATGATAGTTTCTTCTGGGTTGTAACAGAATTCAGTGGAATGGATGTATCTACAGCGTATAAATCCCATACAATGGCTACATTGATACAAGGGCTTGTTACATTTGCTGTTGTAGTCATATTATCATTCATTTTAATCTAAAGTATTGACAAATTAATTATAGATTGATAATATAATATTAATAAAGAATGAAAAGGAGACTGAAATGATTATAATGTTTTTAGCTAGATAAGTAACAATTTAATAGATGTGTAAGAAGATTTGTAGACTTATATGAATCACATAAGTCAATGGAATACAATATCTTTGTGCATTTTTAGCTAAGAACTAGTTTGAAATTATTTATTGATAGTATAACTATTATATAACTGCTTTACATTCTTATAATTTAACAGATACCAGATTTTAATATAATTATTAGAAATCATTGGTATGGTAAGATTTAGAATATATTGCTGTAAGTTGAACTAATTCGACTTGCAGCTTTTTTATATTATAGGAAAGTTTAATTTAATAATTAATTACAAGGTTTAATGCTTTAAATGAAACAAGATATTAGATTTCCCATAGATTATAGTTAGACAGGAGGAAATTTTATGTCGTTGTTATTAAAATGTATTAATATAAAAAAAGAGTTCAAAGACAGGGTCATCTTAGATGATGTTAATTTTCATATTGGAAGTGGTGATAAAATAGCTATTGTAGGTGATAATGGAGCAGGAAAAACTACACTTGCCAATATCATTACAGGTAATTTGAATCAAGATAGTGGGCAATTATTATGGCATAAGAAAAATATTAAGATAGGATATTTACATCAATCCACCTATTATACTCAAGGTGAATTCAAGGATATGGTTATGAGTGGTGACAAGATAGGTATTGGAGATTTTTTTCATACATCAAAAGAATTAGGTGTTGAGAACATAGAAGATTATAATACCATAAGATTAAAAAATCTTAGTGGTGGAGAGAAAACAAAATTGGCACTTGCAAAAATATGGGCGCAAAATCCAGAACTTCTAATATTAGATGAATCAACTAATCATATGGACTATGATGGTGTGAACTGGTTAATAACTAACCTTAACAAATATGAAGGAACAATGGTAATCATATCTCATGATAGATATTTTATGGATCAAGTTTGTAATAGAATCATAGAGATTGAAGAAGGTAGAGCCAATTGTTATAATGGTAATTATTCAGTATATTACTGTGAGAAGAAAAAAAGATATGAGAGCCAATTACATCAATATCAGGTTCAAGAGAAAAACAAAGATACTATCAAAAGAGAGATCAAAAGATTGAAGGAATGGTCACAAAAAGGTCATAAGGATTCTACTAAAAAAGAAGGCTATAAAGAAAAATATAGAGTAAGAGCTAAGAAAAAAGATAAACAGGTTAAATCGAAGATAAAAAAAATACAAAAACTTAGTTATGAAGGAATAGAAAAGCCAAAAGAAGAACAGAAAATAACATTTCAGTTCAATAATGATTCAAAAAGCAATAAAGTTCTAGAAGCTAACAATATAGAAAAGATATTTGATGATAAAACTTTGATTGAAGCCAGTTCATTTTATATTAAGTCCAGAGAAAAAATTGGATTATTAGGTAGAAATGGTTGCGGTAAAACAACTCTCATAAAAGCTATATTAAATGAGATTGAATTAGACAAGGGAGAAATGTATCTTAGTCCTTCAACTAAAATTGCTTATCTAAGTCAAGATGTGGGTGAAATGGATACAGATAAAACGGTATTACAGTTTTTTGATATAGATAATTATCAAGTAAGAGGTGTGCTTCAAACACTTTTGGCAAATATGGGGTTCACAAAAAAGATGGTCAACACTAAAATCAAGAATCTTAGTGTGGGTGAGAAAACAAGAGTGAAAATAGCTCATATGATAATGATGGAAAACAATGTTCTAATACTTGATGAGCCTACCAACCATTTAGACCTGCATAGTCGTGAGATGTTGGAAAAAACTCTAGGAGATTATCAAGGAACAATAATCATTGTTTCTCACGATAGATACTTGTTAGAAAAGTTATGTAATAAAGTATTAGTTTTTGAAGAAGGTAAAATATATAGGAAAGAAGATTCTTATAAGGACTATATGTTGAAAGAAGAAAAAAGAAAAGATGGAACAAATACTCAAAAAGAATTTGAAGAAAAATTGATTATAATTGAAAATCGAATTGTAAAGATACTTGGAGATTTGAGTGGATTAAACAAAGAGCATGAACATTATAGAATGCTTGATGAAGAATTTACACAACTGATTCAACAGAAGAAAGATCTGATGATGATTAAAAATAACCAAATAAATTAATATTTATGCATAAATTACTCGGAAAATCTTGACAAATATTATTCATCCATTATTATATATATTGTTACAATATATTCATTTAAACGACAGTATTTTAATTAGTGGGTGAGAAAACTGAAAGATTATGCAGCAACAACACAGTATAACGAGATACACAATAAAGATGCAACAAATAGTAAGTTTTATAGTGGATTGAAAAAAGGAATGCCCATAGCATTAGGTTATATACCTGTTTCATTTACATTTGGTTTAATGGCAGTGACTGGTGGAATACCTATATGGTTGACAATTTTTATATCACTATCGAATCTTACATCAGCTGGTCAATTTGCTGGAACTGGATTAATTATAGCAGGATCATCGTATTTGGAAATTGGGGTGACAACCCTTGTTATAAATATACGTTATATGCTTATGTCACTAGCACTATCTCAAAAGATTAAGAAACCTATGAGTGTATTTAGAAGGTGCTTAATTGCATTCGGGATTACAGATGAAACATTTACTTTAGCAGCAATGGAGGATGGAGAAATATCTTTTCTCTATATGTTAGGTTTGATTACAGGTCCTTTTTTGGGATGGGGGTTAGGAACAGCCCTAGGAGCTTTATCATGTTCAGTATTGTCAGAAAATGTTCAAAACTCCATGGGAATAGCATTATACGCTATGTTTATTGCATTAATAGTTCCAGCATCAAAAAAATCCAAGTCAGCTTTAATGGTTGTTGTTATAGCTGTAGGCATTAATTGTATTTTAACATGGCTTCCTGTAGTAAATCATATATCATCAGGATGGAGAATTATAATATCAACCATGATTGCATCGTCTTTTGGTGCTCTTATGTTTCCAAAGGAGGATGATTAGATGACAGTTACCAAGCAATTCATAGCAGTACTTATTATGGCTTTTGTTACATATATACCAAGGGTAGCACCGTTAGTAATTTTTCAACGTAAGATTAAGTCGAAATTCATTCGCTCCTTTTTAAGTTATGTGCCTTATGCAGTGTTGGGAGCTATGACATTTCCTAGTATATTATACTCTACACAGCATTTATATTCTGCGATTGTAGGGTTAATAGTAGCGTTGGTAGTAGCTTATTTTGATAAAAGATTAATAAAGGTGGCTGTAAGTGCAATTCTAACGGTATATGTGTTTGAGATGCTTATATAAAGAAATGACTGATAATATTACATTATTAGATACAATGCATGTAAGTAAACACTAGTTGTATTTTATATTTATTTGAAATATAATAATAGGTAGTTAGAATTAGATGCGGATACTTAAATTTTGTATGGGCTAAGTACTAATTATGACTGATTAAGGTTATATATATTAGTTAAGAATATAAAGGGAGGTTGGGTAAAATGTTATTGAAACTAAAAGATATAGGTAGAATCTCTAATGCAGACATAAAACTAGATGGTATAACTGTAATTGCTGGTGAAAATAATACAGGAAAAAGTACTGTAGGTAAAGCATTATTTTGTATATTTAACAGCTTTTTTAATATAAAAAAACAGATTAATAGAGAAAGAAAAGATGCTATTGGAAGAAGCTTTGAATCAAGTTATCATAATGTAGCTAATACATTTGAAAGTAAAATTAAAGCAGATAAGATAGTTGAAAGTATATTTGAAAAGAAAGAAAAATATTTAGATAACAATATAAAATTACGACAAGATATTAAAGAATTTTATAAGATTCAAGATGAAATGAAGTTTAATGAAGACTTTGTGGATGCTACATCTGATAAAATTATTCAGATACTAAATATATCAGATAATGAAGTGTTTAAAAATCATTTGCAAAAAAAATTAAAAGCTGAATATAATGGTCAGATAAACAATATATACTCTCCTGAAAATTCCGGCGAAATTTATTTGAAAATAAAAAATTCAGATGTTAAAGTAATGGTTAAAAACGATGTTGTAGATACAATTACCAATAACTTTAGTTTGAAAACTGAAGTTATTTATATAGATGATCCATTTGCTTTAGATGATTTGACATATGCTGGATTAATATGGGGTAGCAGTTATGTTGCACATAGAGAGCATTTAAAGTCAAAATTGAGTATAAAGAATAATGAATTAAATGTAAAAGATTCTTTTGAAGAAATTATCGCGGCTAAAAAATTAGATAAGATATTTGAAAAGATTAATACTGTATGTAATGGTGAAATGGTAAAAACAGGTGTAACATATGGATATAAGAAAATGAATACAGATGAAGTATTAGATATTAAAAATATCTCCACTGGTCTTAAAACATTCGTTATTCTTAAGACATTATTATTAAATGGTAGTTTAGAAGATAATGGAACTATAGTTTTAGATGAACCAGAAATCCATTTACATCCAGAATGGCAATTGTTATTTGCAGAATTAATAATATTAATTCAAAAAGAATTTAATATGCACATATTGTTAAATACACATAGCCCTTATTTTTTAAATGCTATTGAAGTTTATGCAGCTAAATATGGCATAAAGGATAAATGTAAATACTATTTGGCAGAGAATGTTAATACTAAGTCAATTATTTCTGATGTAACTAACGATATAGAAAGAATATATGAAAAATTAGCTAGACCATTTCAAAACCTTGAAAATGAGAGGTATAGTAATGATTGATATTGAAGATATTGAGTTACTAAAAAGAAATATATCAACGCTAAAAGAAACGTCTAAAGATAATCATGATGGAGATGATTTTTATATGACACAATCATCTCTTCCTGTCATTGATTTTGATAAAGTTAAAGATGAGTATATATGTGATATTAGTATCAGTGAAATACCAAAATCAAATGATGCACTATATATCAAAGATGAACATTTAGTTTTTATAGAATTTAAAAATGGGCAAGTTAAGGGAAAAAAACAATTTGATATTAGACTAAAGATTTTTGATAGTTTGCTCATTATTACGGATATAATTAATAAGGGAATAAGTTACACAAGAAAAAACATGGATTATATCTTGGTTTATAATGATGATAAGAATTTTTTGTTTGAAAAAAAAGAAAATATTCAAGACTCATTTTCTAGAGATGAAATAACTAAGAGAATTCATGGTTTAGCAAATAAAGAATTAATAAGATTTGGATTAGAAAGATTTCAAAAATTGTATTTTCATGAAGTACATACTTATACTATTCAAGAATTTGAAGAAAAATTTGTTGGTTTATATTCTTCCACGGATATAATTTGAAAAAAATATTAACCATATTCAAATCATTAACGTTATTTAATGATATTCCATTATTTAAAATGTAAGTTTTATATAGAACTTAAAATATATGTTAAAGATAGAAACTTTAGTTAACGAATCTAACTTTTTCTAGCTTTTTTAAAAAGCACTTGCATTATATATTATCTTATGGTATAATACGAGAAGTTATTAAGGTTATGTAAATGTCAAATTGCAAAAAGATGTATTTGTTTTATATAAAATTTTAATATGTAATTATTAAAGACTAATAGCGGTATTAGTCTTTTTATATTGAAAAGAAAAACTAATTGATAAAAGATATGTTTAATTTATTGAATCCGCGGCTGGTAAAATTTTTATAAATATTATATCTATGTAATTCACATCTATAATAATCTATAGCAACAAAAAATTCTCATTTGATGAGAAAATATATAAGGAGGTGGCAATATGACAAAAGAACTCATATTGACTTTAGTTGGATTATTCATTATCACCTCTCTTACTAATATTTTAGCTACACTTAAAACAATATTGATTTCAAAAAAAATTATGAACCCAGTATACATTCTAGTATTTATAGATGCAATAATTTTTGCATCAGTACTTACGAAAGTTACTAGTTCAAGTGGATTTCATTATACAATAGCATATGCATGTGGTAGAACATTTGGTGTGTTTATGGGTGGAAAGATTGAAGGGCGTTTAGCTCTAGGAATTATTGAAGTGGATTTATTTTTAAGTAACAGAGAAAAGATGATTGAAATCGCAGAAAAACTTAGAAGAGAAGGATATACAGTTAACAATTTCCTTGCTCGTGGTATTAATGGCGATAGACGACATAAAGTTGAAATAGTAATGAAGAGAAATGAATTTAGAATCCTAGAAAAGATTTTAGATGAATATGAAGTTAAAAATCCTACACTTAAGATTAAAAACTTAAGTAAGGTAGAAGGTAAAATAACAACTACAAGTGTTCATGCTTAAATTAAATAAAAAAATCACTGATAAATTTCAGTGATTTTTTACTATTAATGAATATATATATATTATAAGAAAAAATACTTTACTAAAATACAGAGATAAATTATTAAAAGGCTTGATTTTTTATTAAAATCGTGATAAAATCTACGCATAGCAAAAACATATGTTTATGCTACAAAGACAAAAGATTATTTATGTTTATTTATTATATAAGATATATTTAATTAATTCAATATAAAGATTAAAAAAGTGAGGTATAAAAATATGGAAAGTAAATTACGTGTTGGTATAATTGGTGCTACTGGTATGGTAGGTCAGAGATTCATTTCATTATTGCATGATCATCCTTGGTATGATGTAGTATGTCTAGCTGCAAGTCCAAGATCAGCAGGAAAGTCATATAATGAAGCAGTAAAAGGACGTTGGGCGCAATCAATAGATATACCAGAAAAAATCGGTAATATGGTGATGAAAGATGCATCAAATGTTGAAGAAATAAGTGAAATGGTTGATTTTGTTTTCTGTGCAGTCGATATGGATAAAAAAACTATTCGTGAATTAGAAGAAGCTTATGCAAAAGCTGAAGTACCAGTTGTTTCTAATAACTCAGCTAATCGCTGGACTGAAGATGTACCTATGGTAATACCTGAGATTAACGACGAACATTTAAAAATAATTGATGTACAGAGAAAAAGATTTGGAACAAAAAGAGGTTTTATTGCAGTAAAACCTAACTGTTCAATTCAAAGCTATGTACCTGTTGTTAATGCATTAAAGAAATATAAACCTACTCAAGTTAATGTTTGTACTTATCAAGCTATATCTGGAGCTGGTAAAACATTTGATAGTTGGCCAGAAATGGTTGACAATGTAATACCTTATATCGGTGGCGAAGAAGAGAAAAGTGAACAAGAGCCAATGAAAATATGGGGAAAAATTGAAAACGATAAAATTGTTTCAGCTACAGAGCCTGTAATTTCTGCACAATGCATTAGAGTTGCAGCAGCTGATGGTCATTTAGCAGCAGTTTCTATAAGTTTTGAGGAAAAACCTGAAATCAAAGAAGTTATTAGTATATTAAATAATTATTCAGGAAAACCACAAGAATTGAAACTTCCATCGGCACCAAAACAATTTATGAAATACATGGAAGAAGATAATCGTCCACAAACAAAAATCGACCGTAATTATGAAAATGGAATGGGCGTAACAGTTGGTAGATTCAGAGAAGATAATTTGTATGATTACAAATTCGTATGTCTATCTCATAACACTCTAAGAGGTGCAGCGGGTGGAGCAGTTCTAATTGCAGAATTGTTGACAGCTGAAGGATATATTACAGCAAAATAAAACTAAATAATTGTTGGATTTATAGTAAGTATTTAATTTGACTTATATAACAGTATATATAATAATAGAGAAGGTTGCCTAATGGCAACCTTTTCTATTACCAACAAATAAATAAATCATAAGTACATTTCATAACAAAATAACATACTATATATAAGAATAATATTATTGAGGGGAAAAATATGGTACCAAATTCATGTTACGATAGATATCCTCAGTCCTATCGAGAAAAGATAAACTGCGAAGACAGAAGAGTGATTACTGTAGTAGGTATAGGTAAAGTTGAAGTAGAACCGGATACTGCAATTATAAAAATAGGTGTTATTACAAAAAATGAAAATGTAGTAATGGCACAAGATGAAAACAAAAATATTATGGATCAAGTAATCAAGGGACTCTTAGATGATGGTGTAAGACAAACAGAAATCAAGACTATTCAATATACTGTAGTACCACAATATGATTATATTGAAGGTAAACAAGATTTTCGAGGTTATGAAGTAAGACATGTAATTGAAGTAACGGTTGCAGATATAGATACAGTAGGTACTATAATTCAGAATGCAGTAAAAAATGGGGTTAATTATCAACAAGGACTTAATTTTACAGTAAATGAACCTGATAAATACTATGAAGATGCATTGGAATCAGCAGTTATTAATGCTAGGGACAAAGCTGAAAATATAGGGATAACACTTAGAACAAGAATAGATTTACAACCAATAAAAGTAATAGAAAAAACAAAACGTGATCAAATAAAACCATATGAAACTGCTATATATAGAGATGGCGGAATACCTGTTCAATCAGGAAAGTTGAGTATAGTAGCTATGGTAGAAGCTACATTTGAATATTAGAAATGGCTGTAATAATACAGCCACTTTTTATTGCAAGAATAGTCAATATTGTTAATGAAAAAAAAATTGGTTTTATAAAAAGTATTGACTTTTAATCAAATATATATTATTATGATTACAGAAAACCGGTTTACTAAATTGCCATTATATATCTTGCAAGATATAAACAACTAACTTCATTGTATACTTATCTTAAATTCATAATTTAATACAAATTAATTACAGGTAATATAATAGAATTTAGGAGGAATTTTTGTGAAAAACAAGGTGTTTAGTGTTTTATTATGTTTATGTATGATATTTTCCATAACAACTTTTAATTTTAATGATGTACATGCTTATTCTAATGGTTCATATTATACAAAACCAGCATATACAGCAACCGACTTATATGTTATAGACATCCAAAATATGACTTATGCAGAAAGAACTATGATAGCAACTTTACAAGGGATTGTTGCTAATAAGACATCATCACAAATATACATAATCGATTCGGATCCATACTTTACTGAAGATGCATACTCCAGATATCTGAATGATTTAGTAAGCAAAAAGGGAATAACTTATCAAGAAGTTAATAGCGCATGGGATTTAATTAATACATTCAGTCAATATATTGACGGATACATATTGTATCAAACAGGTACTGATTCCATGAATGTTGCTAGCTCACTAGCAGGGATATTAGATGCAGTTGCTGTCGATGCAAGTATCGAAACTACTGCACAGACTAATGTATTAACTCTAGTGCAAGATGTTACTGGCAAAAATGAATCATGGGTAGTAGATAACTATTGGGATCAATTGAATCATAGCATTGTTATAGAAGCAAAAGAGGATAATGAACATTCAACGCACTTAAGGGATTTTGCAACAATGAATAAGGCACTTGTCTTTTATGATGGAAATTCAAGTTTTAGAACATCTATAATGCAAAAGTTAGAACCTGATTCAGTTGTTTTTGGATGGGGAGATACCAGTGGTGGTTCAGAAGAAGCGTTTATTTCTAATAGTTCATATAATGGTGTAATGAGTATTCCTTCTGATTGGGCACTTAATTTATCAGTTCTAAGCGGATTTTCTGCAGGAACATATTCTCAAAATACTTCACAAGCTACTAATGAGGAAAATGTACATTATGTAACATTCTATGTATCTGATGGAGATAATCTACAATGGACTCTAAACAGAGGAAATGAAGATGATTGGTGGGGAAGTCAATCAAGAGGTAATTTTGCAATAGGATGGACAATGCCTCCTGGAATGATAGACTTATCACCAAGTGTACTAGATTGGTATTACGAATCAGCAACTTCAAATGATAATTTTATAGTAGGACCTTCAGGTAGCGGATTTATTTTTCCAAATGCATATCCAGCCAGCGAGCTTGATTTACATACTCAGAGATTAAATGAGTATATGGGAAAATTGGATATGGGTATTGCAGCTGTCATTGGAAGGAATTCATTTAATGATACTTCAGTATGGGATAAATATACTATGCAGCCTAACATTGATGGTTTATTCTATTACGAGTGGACACAATATTTTGGAAGTCCTTACAACGGAGATATTGTGTGGTCTAATGGAAAACCTGTAATATCGACTAGTATGAAATTAGCAGATGGACTTTCATATGCTTATAAAAAAGATCAAGTCGTAAACTACCTTAATAATCAACCTACTGACACTCATAGTGAAAGTGGATATTCAATGATAGCAGTTGATGCATGGAACAATTATGATTTACCTGCAACATTACAATATATTGTTGATAGATTAGATTCTAATGTTAGAGTAGTCACTCCTGATGAATTTGTTGGATTGATAAAAGAAAATATAAACCAGACTGCTGAAACTTTTAAATTATTAAATCCATCAGATAATGATACGTGGGTTTCTAAAACAAATACAGCTTTTGATTGGGAAGATTCTGTAGGAGCAGATAGTTATAGAATAATAGTAGATGACAATAGTGATTTTTCTAGTCCTGAAATAAATGTTTCAGACATTACAACCAGTAATTATACTTCGACTATTACATTAGAAAGATGGACAAAATATTATTGGAAAGTTATTGCTGTAGATGATAATATTACTACTCAATGTAACGATATATTTACTTTTACTACAAGCTACTTTTAGTCAAGTTAATACATAACACCTTTTGTCCTAATAGACATTATAATTGTTAAATACCATTTACATATATACATAATTATGATACTATGGTATAGAAAACCGGTTCTCCACATACGGTTAAAGCATTATTCTAAGGTAAAAAGGTGGTTAAAGAATGAGTACAATCAATGATGTATCAAAATTAGCTGGAGTATCAAAATCAACTGTTTCTAACGTGTTTAACAATACTAAATATGTAAGTGAAGAGATTACAGATAGAGTTTTAAAAGCTGCACAAGAATTAAATTATTATCCTAATAAACTAGCTACAGGTCTTGCCAATAAAAAAACTTATATGATCGGTTTATTTCTAGAGAATCTAGGTGAGTTTCGAAGTATGCATCATCAAATTATTGAAGGTGTAGCTATGAAATTAAATGAGTACGATTTTAATGTTATATTATATATTGACAGAGAGAATGAGAAAATTCCTAAAAGTGCTAAATTAAGAATAGAACCTATAGATGGAGCGATTATCTTAGATCCAGAAATTGAAGATATTCGTATTAAAGACTTTGTAAGTTCAGGTACTCCCATAGTTTTAGTTGGAAAAGCTCCAAAATCGTACGAGAATCTATGTAGTCTAGATGTTGATAACATTGAAATATCTTATAGTGCAACTAGGATGCTATTAAAAAACGGTCATAAAAAGATTGCATTCATAAACAGCAAGCCTAACTTGACAATAACATCCGATCGTTTAAAAGGATATATAAAAGCTCTATCAGAAGACAAGATTGATTTTGAACCTTCTTATATATATAACTGTGATAATACAATAACAAAAGCGAGAAAATTAGCAAGTAGTATTTTGGAAAAGGGAGAATTCAGTGCAATTATTACTGAATCAGATGTAGTGGCGCTTGGGGTGTATGAAGAAGCAAAAGATAAAGGTATTAATATACCAGGTGATATTTCTGTTTTTGCATTAGGTGGTATGGATTATTTCTTGACTCCTGAAGTTAGTAGGGTAGTAGTAGATTATAAAAAATTGGGTGAAGCTGCTGCAAAACAAATCACTATGATTATAGATAATAAGCAGCAATCATCAAATATTATTCTAAATGAATACAAAATTATTAAAACAGGTTCTGTAGGACAAGTTTTAATATGATAAACAACTATAAAATATCATAAATCTAAGGTTTTAGGGAGGATATAATATGTTTAACACTAAAAAATGGTTTACTCTTGTTATAAGTATAGTAATGGTAATGAGTTTATTTGCTGGATGTGGTTCAAAAGAAACATCTTCAAATGATTCCCAGAAAACGGATGGAAAAGTTAATGAGCAAGAAGGAGCGGGTAAGGAACAAGTTAAACTCAGTATTTGGTGGGCAAGTCAAGATGAATTCAAACAGCCACTGTTAGATGCCATTTCAGAGTATGAAGGGGAACATCCTAACGTAAAAATAGAACCAGAGTGGTTAGCTAATTTCGATTACTATGATAATTATAAAATTGCATTAGCGGGAAAAACAGCACCTGATATTGTAAAGATAGATCATGTATTTGTTCAAACTTTAGGTTATAATGACCAAATTCTAGAGTTAAGTGATTTTGGTGCAAATGATATTAGAGACAAATTTGTAGATGCAGCATGGAAAGCGAATATGTATAAAGATAATGTTTATGCATTACCATTCGACGCTAATACACTAGCATTGATGTATAATGAAGATTTATTGGCTAAAGCAGGTAAAGAAGTTCCTACTACATACGAAGAATTAAAAGAGGTTGCATTGGCAATCAATGATCTAGGTGAAGAAGGGGTATATGGATATACAGTTCCAGTTAATCCAAAAGGAAGTGGTTTCCTATCTTTTCAATTCAGTTCATGGGTAGCTAGAAACGGTGGCTCTATTCTAAATGATGATTGGAGTGCAAGTACATTAGATAGTAAAGAAGCAGTTAATGCATTACAACAAGTAGATGATTTACTTGGTTGTGGAGCAATTCCACCAAATGTATATCTTGAAAATGAATTCTATGAGGGTAAGATTGGGTTATTAGAAATGGGATGTTGGAATATAAATAGACTTACTGCTGACGAGTCAGCTAATTTAAATGTCGCACCATTGGTATCATTAAAAGATGGAGTTACAGGATATGCGCCTCTAGGATTATATAGTTTGGCAGTAACAAAAGCAACAAAACATCAACAAGAAGCTTATGATTTCTGTAAATTCCTAGCAACTAATAAAGATTTACAGTTATCCTATGCAAAACAGACTAATTTAATGCCATCATTAAATGATTCACTAGAAGATGAAATGTTCAATACTCCTGAATGGAAGGTATTCGTTGAACAATTTAAAAATACTGTATCAAGACCAGGAAGTCCAGCATGGCCTTCAATTGATAAACATCTTTCAAATTCAATTCAAAAAGTTCTTACTGGTGTTGCAGAACCAGAAGAAGCATTAAAGGAAGCAAAAGAATTATGTGATGAAGAAATAAAGAACATTAAATAATGAATTACCTAAAATTACATAAATAAGAAGGGGCATCTAATAATACAGGTTATGTAATAGTGCAGCTGTAAGTATTATTAGACAGCCCTTATTTTGAAAGAAGGTTAATGATGAAAAAGAAGGCTATGAAGAAAAAAACTAAAAGCCCTAATAATTTTAGAGTTAAATATAAAAATGAAATAGTAGCATATAAAATGCTTGCTATCCCGTTAATTATTTGGGGGATATTTTTCCTGTTCGCATTATTTAGAGTAATTTACCTTAGTTTCACAGATTGGAATATTTTTAAATCTCCAGATTTTGTCGGATTAGATAACTATATCCGTATATTCACTAACGATGGAGCATTATGGAAGGCATTTAAAAATACATTTATATGGACAGTTTTTACTGTAATAGGTCATAATTTAATTGGACTTGGTACAGCTTACATGATTACTTGTATTTCTAAGGGAGAGAAGTTTTTTAGAGCGGCATTATTTTGGCCAATACTCGTTTCTCAAGTTGTAGGTGCCACAATGATAGAATGGATATTTGATCCTAGCCCATATGGATTTTTAAATACAATATTAGGACATTTTGGGATTAAATCTGTAGCATGGTTATCAGACCCCAATATGGCATTGATATCATTGATGCTTTATCCTCTGTTTCTAGGTTTTGGAATAAGAATGCTCATATATCTAGCGGGATTAAAACAAATTCCTAAGGCATTTTATGAAGCTGCTAAGATTGATGGGGCAAGTAACTGGACTATTTTCAAGAGGGTAACTATTCCACTATTAAAACCAATCATTTTATTAAATATAGTATATACAACAATTGAAAGTTTTAAGGTAATAGGTCCGATGCAGCTTGTTACTAAAGGGGGACCTATCGGTAGTACAATGTCGGTAGTTCTTAGAATCTATCAAGATGGATTTGTTGAGAATAAAATGGGATATGCCTCATCTATTGCTGTAATGTTTTTCATTTTTATTCTAATTGTTACAATAATACAATTTAAATTTGAAGGGGAGACGGTGACTTATGAATAAAGGTAAAAATAAAATTAGAAATACGATATTTTATATAATCTTAAGTATCTTTGCATTTGTTCAGCTATTTCCTTTTTATCTGAGGATAGTGTATTCACTGCAACCAAAAGATTTCTTGCCTGAAATGGGTAAAATATATTTATTACCTGAGGGATTCCATTTTGAAAACTATGTTCAAGCTTGGAAAATGTCAAATCTAGGAGTTGGATACAAAAATAGTTTGATTTATGTTACAATCTTTACTATAATAAGTGCATTCATTGCTATTTTAGTAGGGTATGTAATTGCTAAGAAAAAGTTCAAAGGCAGAAAAATGATATTTATAATGTTGCTATCAACACTAATGGTACCAGCAGAAGTATTATTGATACCTAATTATATTCTAGTTAGGGACCTAAAGCTTCTCAACACATTAGCTGCACTTATTATACCAGGATTAGTCAATATTGTAGGGATATTTCTTGCTAAACAATTTTTAGAAACACTTCCAGATTCAATAATAGAATCTGCATACATAGATGGTGCTGGTGAAATGAAGATTTTCTTTAAGATTGTATTACCATTATCAGGACCAGTAATAGCTACATATTTCATTATAACTTATACGGGAATGTGGAATGATTATTTATGGCCGATGATAGTTACTAACAAAGCAGAAGTATTTACAGTTCAACTTAGTTTGATGGGATTCCAAACTAATTTTCAGACAGGATACGATATGATTCTAGAATCCGCAGCATTGATTACAACCTTAGCTCCAATAGTGATAGTATTTTTAATATTCCAGAAAAAATTTGTTGAAGGAATCAGTATGACAGGAATCAAATAATTATTTTAGTGAGAGAATAGTAATAAAGTTAGATAAGATAGGAGTTAATATAATTATGCCATATAATAGAAAACAGATATATGTCTATATTCAAAATGTGATTCAGAAAATTAATAAAGCTATGTATATAAAAGTGGCAGAATTAGATGCTGTTGCATGGATTACCAAAGAACCCGTTTCATTTGAAGAACGATGTACAGGAGATAAAAAACAGGTTCGTGTAGGAGAGACTTGGGGACAACTATGGGATTGTGGATGGTTTCATTTTACTGGAGAAGTTCCTAAAAAACAAAAAGGTCAAAAAATAGTTCTGTTGATTGATGTTAATGGTGAGGGTTGTATTTTTGATAGTGAAGGTTGTCCAATTAGAGGATTAACCAATATAAGCTCTTCTTTTGATTTTTCATTAGGAAAACCTGGTAAAAAGGTTGTACAGTTTCTAGAACACTCTGAAGGTGGAGAAAAGATTGACTTATGGATAGAAACAGGATGTAATGACCTTTTCGGTAGATATAGTAAAGAGGGTACTTTGGAAGAGGCCAGTGTAGCAATATGTAATCAAGAAATGAGAGCTTTATATTATGACTTCCAAGTATTATATGAATTGATGTTACACTTACCTGAAAGTGAATCAAGGCATATGAGTATACTTTATAAATTAGATGAAGCCACAAAAGTCTTGAAAGACTTTACAGAGGAAGAGGCAATCAAAGCAAGAGAAATACTTGTGAGTGAGCTGAATAAAAAAGGTGGCGACCCATCATTAACAGTAAGTGCTATTGGTCATGCTCACATTGACCTTGCATGGTTATGGCCTATTAGAGAAACTATTAGAAAGGGAGCTAGAACTTTTTCAACAGTCTTAGAGATGATGGAACGTTATCCAGATTATATTTTTGGAGCTAGCCAGCCTCAACTCTATGTATGGATGAAAGAGCGTTACCCTAGTTTATATAAAAAAATCAAGGAAAGAATTAAAGAAGATCGTTGGGAAGTACAAGGTGCCATGTGGGTAGAGCCTGATACCAATATTTCAGGTGGAGAAGCATTGATTAGACAAGTTGTATATGGTAAAAGATTTTTCAGAGAAGAATTCGGTAAAGATATGAAGATATTGTGGCTCCCAGATGTCTTTGGATATACTGCTTCATTGCCTCAAATATTAAAAAAATCAGGTGTCGATTATTTTATGACCATAAAGTTGTCATGGAGTGAAATTAATCAATTTCCTCATCATACATTCAATTGGCAAGGAATAGATGGTACAAAAATCTTATGCCATATGCCTCCAGAAGGCACATATAATAGTTCAGGAAGCCCTGAAGCAATTAAAAAAGCGGAGACACAATACTTAGATAAAGGAGTATCCGATCATTGCCTTATGTTATTTGGAATTGGTGATGGAGGTGGAGGTCCTGGTGCAGAACATTTAGAAAGACTTAAAAGAGTTAAGAATCTAAATGGACTATCACCAGTAGTACAAGAATCTTCACTAGATTTTTTCAAAAAGATAGATAAAGATTCTAATAGGTATAAAACGTGGAACGGAGAATTATATCTTGAAAAACATCAAGGTACTTTTACTACTCAAGCAAAAAACAAAAAATACAATAGAAAAATGGAAATAATGTTGAGAGAATTAGAATTTTCATCTATATTAGCACAGATAAATAGTGATAAGATATATCCCCAAGAGGAAATTGAGGAAATATGGAAGGAAATTTTACTCTATCAATTTCATGATATTTTACCTGGTTCATCTATCAAACGTGTATATGATGAAAGCCTTGAAAGATACCAATTATTAATTAATAAAACTGAAAAAATGATTCAACAAGCTTATGAAGCAGTAGCAGAGAGTGTTAATACTAATGGAATAGATAATTCCTATATTATATTTAATTCACTTTCATGGGAACGAAAAGAATGGACAAAAGTGAATGATGAGTGGCAATTTTTATCAGTTCCACCAATGGGATATCTAGTAATAGAAGAAAAGGAAACTGATATTTTAAGTGAAAAACTAATAGTGAGAGAAGAGAGTCTTGAAAATGAACTTATCGAAATAGTATTCAATGAAGATGGTACAATAAAATCAATTTTTGATAAAGAATATGTACGAGAGATTGTACAAGATGGTATTACAGCTAATGTATTAGCTGTCTATGATGATCAAGGAGATGCATGGGATTTTGATATCAATTATGATGAAAGAATGTATGATAGTTTTCAGTTAGAATCAAGGGAAAATTATATAGATGGACCACGAGCCATAGTGAAACAAATATATACATTTGGAGAATCAAGATTAATACAAAAAATAATTTTAACCAAAGATAGCCGTAGGATAGATTTTGAGACTGAAGTTAAATGGGAAGAAAGAAAGAAAATGTTAAGAACGTCTTTTCCAATAGATGTTTTTGCTACAGAAGCAACATGCGATATTCAATTTGGAACAATAAAACGTCCACTAAATAGAAATACCAGTTGGGAAGCAGCAAAATATGAAATATGCGCCCATAAATGGGTAGATATTTCTCAAAGAGATTATGGTGTTGCATTGATGAATGATTGCAAATATGGATATAAAGTCTTAGGAAATACTATAGACCTTAACCTATTAAGAAGTACTGATTATCCGGGAGTTGATGCTGATAGAGGTATACATGAGTTCACTTACTCTCTCTATCCTCATAATGGAGATCATGTAGCAGGAGAAGTTTCTAAAAAAGCATATGAACTTAATATTCCATTGAATTGCATTAAGTGTAACTCAAATAAGGCAATACTACCAAATGCTAAATCATTCATTGAGGTTTTGGATGGAGATATAATAATTGAATCAATAAAAAAAGCAGAAGATGACAATGATATTATAGTTAGAGTGTACGAAACTAATGGTTCTAGTAGTAATGCAAAGATATTTTTTGATTTTAATGTAAAATCTGTAAAATTGGTAGATATGATGGAAGAAAATCCAAAGGAATTACCTTTTGAAGAAGGAATAACTAATTTAAGATTCCAACCATTTGAGATTCATACATTAAAGGTTAGTATCTAGTTTAATTCATAGGGATTATAATATAATAAATATTGAATAGCACTTTATGATAAGTGATTATTAAGAGACTGTCGGATAATATATTTTTAGCGTCAAGGAAGATTGACTAAGTTTTGTCTAATCTAAAAAATGTATTGATAACCTACAGTCTCTTTTTGCATTTAAGATTTTTTATAATTGTTTTGTACTATGGTTAAATATTATTAATATTTGGTAAATGAAAATTAATAGTGTATTAATAACATTTAATCATTATGAAATACAAAGAAAGAGTAAATATTGTATAATAAATAAGTTGGGAGGTATTTGGTACAATATAAAAAACATATTAATAATGCTGAAGGAGGAGATAATATGTTTGGTAAAAGGAAAAATGGGATGAGGTTTCTTAGGACAAGATTATTCTTGGATAATTTAAAAAGTTTTATTAAAGGATGGTATTTTAGACTAACCAGCAAGAAAATAGAAAATAAAGAGAATGTTGATAAATGGTATGTGATATCGGAATATAAAATAGATATTAATTGGAGAGAAGAATTAGGAGAGGTTAACCATAGCAGAATACATAACATGAGTCTAGGAGCAGATACAATAAATGGAACTCTTTTAAAGCCTGGGCAGATATTTTCTCTAAGAAAAGTTCTTGGAGAAGCAACAATTGAAAAAGGTTATGCACAGGGACCGGTATTCAGGAATGGTAAGACAACATATACTACTGGTGGGGGGCTTTGTCTTGATAGCTCAGTTTTGTTTAATGCTGTATTATATGGAAATCTAAAAGTATTAGAAAAATATAATCACAGTACAGACCTATGGGGGGAAGATAGATTTGTAGACCTTGGTAGAGATGCAACCTATGTATACGGTAGAAAAGATCTGAAATTTCAAAACAGTACCAACTCGGATGTGGTAATTAACATGGGTGTTTCAAAAGAAGATCTGGTGATCTGGTGTAAAATAGTATCTAGAGATGAAGTTGAAACAAAGGTCAGGGTTGAAAAAAATATTTTGAATGAACTTTTACCCGATAATATAGAAAATGTTGAATTTGTAAAAGGGTGGGAAGTAATAACTAAAAGATTTAGTCAATCAGAAAATAATGAAGTACTTACTTATTCTAAGAAAGAGATATATAAACCTTTTGTGAAGGGGATAAGTTAAAAGCGTGTAAAGATGCATTTAGAATTTTAATAGTTCTGGTGTGTCTTTTTTTATGTATTGAGGTAAGTCAGAAAAAAGAGTTTTGTTCTGACGTGGCTTTTGCAAAATAGTATATGTATATGTTACGCCAGCTACTTGCTCGTCCATGAGTTCAATAAATAACAATGGACATCGAGTCCATTATTATTTCTGACAGTCCAGTAGGGCTGTCAGATTAAGAGCTGGGTTCGGCGTCCTGCCTCACTACTCCACATATACATATACTATTTTGCTTTAAGTGTCTTAGTTTTAGTTCACAAACCCCTTTTTTCTTCTGACGTGGTTTACTATTAGCTATAAGATGTTTGAAAATATTAAAATAACAAAAAAAGCAGTAGTAATTTGTAGAATAATTAGCATTTACATCTAAGAAAAATAATATTATAATATAATTATAATAAGATATCGAAAACCGATAACAATAAACGATATAGGAGTTAATAATATGAAAAATAGTATAAGTAAGAGATTATTTCAAGGTTTTATATGTCTACACATTTTACATCATGCAAGTAAAGAACCTATATATGGTAGTTGGATGCTGGAGGAATTATCTGAGCATGGGTATAAACTTAGTCCAGGAACACTGTATCCAATATTGCACAATCTAGAAAAAGAGGGATTCATTAATCATTATAATGAAAAGGTAAAAGGAAAAATCAGAAAATATTACTCCATTACAGAAGAGGGTAAAAAAGAGTTAAAGGAATCGAAGAGATATTTGGAAGAACTTATAGCTGAAATAGGAACTGAAGAGGAGGAGTAAAAATGTTTGAACTACAAGGTGTGAAATTTAAACACATAATAGACTTACCATCATTGAAAATCCAAGAAAATAAAATTACAACACTAGTAGGGGAAAGTGGTGGAGGAAAAACAACAATACTGAAGTTGTTAAACAAAATGATTTCACCAACAGAAGGTAAAATTTTATTTCAAGGTAAATCATTAGACGAGATCGATTCAATAACACATCGTAGACAAGTAACAATGCTGTCCCAAACTCCTATAGTTTTTGATGGAAATATTAAAGACAATCTTATAGTTGGATTAAAATTCCAAGGTAAAGAGTTACCAAATGATGATTACCTAAAAGAAATATTACAAAAAGTCCAATTGAATAAAAACCTTGATGATGATGTAGAACATATATCAGGTGGAGAAAAACAAAGACTATCATTAGGAAGGATTCTACTCCTGGATTCACCGGTATATCTATTAGATGAACCATCATCTTCCTTGGACGACAGTACAGAAGAACTAATAATACAAATGATTACTGGTTTTGCAAAAGAAAACAATAAAACTCTAATAATGGTAACTCATTCCAAAGAAATAGCAAACAAATATTCAGATACAATAATAAAAATTAACAAAGGAAAACATATAATGGAGGGTGACATATGAATGGAATCATAGACTTATCAATAATACAAGTTGCACTAGCCTATATATTTGTGATTTTCGTACTTGTCATAGTTAGACTCAGAGGTATCAGCAGAGAAAAAGAAATAATCATTTCATCAATAAGAATGACTCTGCAACTCATATTGACTGGCCACGTTTTACTATTTGTTTTTAACAACCCTAATCCATATATCACCATAGCCATAATAATGATAATGGAGATTTTTTCAATATATACCGTATTCAAGAAATTTAAAGCTAAGCTATCGACTCAGCTAAAAAAAGTCATAGCACTCTCAATGAGTGTTGGTACATTAATATGCCTGACTTACTTTTTATTTATAGTCATTCGTATTCCAAAATGGTATGAACCACAATATTTTATCCCTATAGCCGGAATGCTTATAGGAAATTCGATGACAGGTATCTCTTTAGGAATAAACTCGCTGATAGAAGGAATGACAACCAATAAAGCCATAATAGAAGAAGCACTAATCCTAGGGGCAACTCCACAGCTAGCCTCCAAAAATATAATAAATAAAGCCTTCGACTCAGCAATTCTCCCAACAATTAATTCAATGCTGGGAATGGGAATCATCTTCCTTCCAGGTATGATGACAGGACAGATACTAGCAGGAGTAATACCAACAACCGCCATAACATACCAAATAGCCATCATGCTAGGTATTTTCGGCTCTGTATCATTAACCGTCATAATAATGCTCCACCTAGGATATAAAACTTTCTTCAATAAACAAAATCAATTAAATCATTAAATCATTAAATACTAATGAAATTTTATTAATTCTTGTGTAAGCGTTATGTTGGAATGATAGCAAAACACAGTTGACAAATAGTATGAATAGGAATATACTAACAAATAGATAATTGGATTATCGGTAATTTAATTATCGAATAGAAGGAGGTTTTTTATGTCTGTACAGGATACTAGCTTAAATCCAAAAATAACTGAAAGTGCTATAAAAGAATTTTTAGAGTACGGCTATCTTAATGCTTCAGTGAAAAGAATATGTGAGAATGCTGGAGTGACTACAGGTGCATTATACAAGAGGTACAAGGGGAAAGAAGATTTATTCGATACTATTATAGAGCCTATATATGACAAACTTGAGAAACTATCAGATAATAGGATAAGCAATACCTTGAAAATATTAGAGAGCAAAGAGCTAGAAAAATTTTGGTCAAATCCAATTGAAACATATAAGTATCAAATAAATTATTTATATGATCATTATGAAGGTATGAGGTTACTTCTGTGTTCATCAGAAGGAACCAAGCATAGTGGGTTTTTACATGGATTTGTCACAAAGATTACAAATCTAACTTATGAGATTACTGAAGAAATTTATAAAAGAGGTTTAAGTTGTTCCTTGATGGACAAGGATACACTTCATATGCTATTAACGGCTTATTGGACTACAATATTTGAATCAATTATTCACAGTGATTCAAGGGAAGTGGCACTAAAAAAATCCGAAACTATAGCAATATTTTTTAATTGGAGTAAGGTGTTTGGTTTCTAAAAAAAGGAGGTTAATTATATGCTGAAAAAAATATTTTCTTATGCAGGAAAATATAAGAAAAATGGATATACTGCTGTAATTTTAATTCTACTAAGTGTACTTAGTGAAATTACTGCATTTTATTTAGTGTATTGCATCATTAAAGAATTAATTAGTGGATTAAGTGCATTTAACTCTGTATCAATATACGTTGTAGGAATTTTTATTGCTTACTTATTAAAATCAACGTTGTTTTCCTTTGGTCTTGATCAGTCTCATGTATTTGCATTTAATACCTTATGTAATATTAGAAAGGCATTAGCTAAAAAGCTGAAAAAAATGCCGCTTGGTACAATAACAAATAAGGGAGCAGGTATGTATAGACAAAACTTTGTTGATGATATAGAAAGTATAGAACTATTACTTGCTCATGCTTTTCCAGAGGGTTTACCATATGTGATTTCAAGTATTAGTGTATATGTAGTTTTGTTTATTGTTGATGTTAGGTTGGGACTACTAAGTTTGGTTACGATTCCTATTGCTGTAGTTGCAATGGTTGGAATGGTAAAAGATGGAGTAGAACAAAGTAAACAATATAGAAATAGTCTTATTAAGCTTAATAAATCTATTGTAGAATATGTATCGGGAATGGAAGTTGTTAAAATATTTAATAAGACTTCAATATCTAATAAGAAAATTGATGATTCAATAAGCGAATACAAAGAGTTTACAAAAAAATGGTATAAGGTTAATTTTAATTATATGGCTGTGTTCCAATCTGTATTGCCATCAACAATTGCTTTTATGCTACCAGTTGGTATGATGATGGTTTTAAACAATACAATGGAATTATCAACATTATTGTTTGGTATAATTCTCGCATTAAGTATAAGTACGCCATTATTAAAGATAATGAACTTTGTGCCTATGATGTATAATGTTGTGAAAAAAATTGAAAAACTTGAAGTAGAATTTGATGAGGCTGAGCTTGTTGAAAATCCTAGAGATAAAGATATAGTGTCTACTAAAATTGATTTCGAACAAGTTACTTTTGCTTATGATAAGGTAAGTGTTATAGATAATATGACTTTTACAATTAATGAGGGAGAGAAAATTGGTATTGTTGGTGAAAGTGGAAGTGGTAAGAGTACGATAGGCCGATTAATTATGCACTATTGGGACGTGAATAATGGCGCAATTAAACTTGGTGGTATAGACATTAGAGAGATTTCGTTAACAAAGCTAATGGAAAATATCAGTTATGTGTCACAGGATAATTTTCTATTTAACATATCTATTAAAGAAAACTTGTTAATTGCAAAGTCAGATGCTACTGAAGATGAGATAGTTGCAGCTTGTAAGGCTGCAAGTTGTCATGATGTAATTATGAGCCTATCCAATGGATATAATACGAATGTAGGTGATAGTGGGAATAAACTCTCTGGTGGAGAACGTCAAAGGATAACTATAGCTAGAGCAATATTAAAGGATACAAATATTGTGATTCTTGATGAAGCAACGTCATTTACAGATGCGAAAAATGATGCACTTATAAATAAAGCCATAAGGAATCTAACGAAAGATAAGACAGTTATAACAGTCGCTCACAAACTATCAAGTGTAAGGAACTCCGATAAAATCATGTTGATAGATAAAGGTAGATTAATTGATTTTGCGCCTCATGATGAGCTATTAAATAATGACATCTATAAAAATCTTTGGGAAAGATACAATATGACATTAGATTATAGATTCAAAGTAAGGGAGGTATAGTATGTTAAAGATAATAAGAAGAATATTTATCATAGCCGAAGAAGATAGAAAAAGTCTTTATATAAGTATAATTTTTTCTGTACTTGAAAATATGACTATATTTGTACCATATATGCTTGTATTTTATTCCTTGAATAATTATCTGAATGATGATTTAACCTATACTAGTATAAGGAACGTTAGTATAGCAATGTTAGTGAGCATTATTTTTCGGTGTATATTTAGAAGAATTGTTGATGGATTACAAAGTGCAAAGGGATTAAATATATTTGCAAAACAAAGATTAAAGCTAGTTGAACACCTCAGAAAACTATCATTGGGGTATTTTTCAGAGGGGAATATTGGGAATATTATTTCTGTGGTAACGACAGATATTATATTTGCAGAAGAAAATGGTATGATTTTTCTAGGACAATTAATTTCGGCATACATTAGTCTGTTGCTTACTTCTATATTTATGTTTTATATAAACATGTGGTTAGGTTTTGGATTTGTCATCATAGTTTTCATAGCTTTTTTAACTATTAATTATTTGGATCTAGTAAATAAGAAACATGGAGCCATAAGACAAGAGCAGTTCGCTAATTTATCTAGTGCTGTAGTGCAGTTTATTAAAGGAGTTGGAACTATTAAGGCATTTGGTATGGAAAACGAAGACAATATAGATCTTGAAAAGAATTTTGAAAAAAGTAAAAACAAGGCAATTGTTTTTGAAAAAGCATATTTACTTCCTAGGATACTAACAGAAAGTTCTCATTACATAGGGATTGCTTTACTAATTTCATTATCATTAATACTTTACTTTTCAAGTTATATCAGATTGGAATTTGTCCTTGGAATGATGATATTTGCACCTATTTCCTTAGATTCAATTATGGTTATAGTAAATGGGGTAACACGTTTTGATATCCTTGAAGCGGGATTAGATAGATATGATGAGATAATGGCGGTAGAGGAACTTAAAGACACCCATAAAAACATTGAACTTGATAACTTGGATATTGAATTTTCTAATGTAAGATTCGCATATGATAAAAAGGATGTAATAAAAGACATAAATTTTAGAATACCAGAAAAAACATTTACTGCCTTAATTGGTCCATCAGGTGGAGGTAAGAGCACGATTACTAATTTACTCTCTAGATTTTGGGATGTTGATAATGGTAAAGTGACCATTGGTGGGGTAGATATTAAAGAAATTTCCTTAAATACCTTATTATCAAAAATAAGTATGGTTTTTCAAAATGTGTATTTATTTGAAGATACAATTGCTAAGAACATAGCTTTTGGTGCGGAACAAGCAACCCATGAGGAAATTGTTGAAGCAGCAAAAAAAGCTAGATGCCATGAGTTTATATCTGATTTAGCAAATGGGTATGATACAGTGGTAGGAGAAGGTGGTGCAACCCTTTCTGGTGGTGAAAAACAAAGAATATCAATTGCAAGAGCAATACTAAAGGATTCTCCTATTATTCTGCTAGATGAAGCAACATCAAGTGTCGATCCAGAAAATGAGCTGTTTATTCAAGAGGCAATTAATGAGCTTGTAAAAAATAAAACTTTGGTGGTGATTGCCCATAGATTATCAAGTATAAAAGAAGCAGATAGTATTTTGGTTATTGATGATGGTAAAATGGTAGAATCAGGAAATCATAAAGAACTTATTATGCAAAATGGAATATATAAAAATTTGTGGGACTTAAGTCAATTGGTATAATACTCAAGTTCATGTGGTCAAAGCTAATTAGCCACATGAATTTGAGTTGTATTATACTTATTTCACTACAACCTTCAAATACTTTTTCTTACCTTTTTTCAAGATAATCTCACTGTTTTCAATGCTATTTTCATCAACAACTAAATCAACATTTTCTACTTTAACTCCATTAATACTGATACCACCTTGCTTAATCAATCTTCTACCCTCTGACTTAGTACTTACAAATTCACACTCAAACAATAAATCAATAACTGAAATACCATCTTTTATTAATTTCTCTTCAATCTCAAAAGCAGGCATATCACTAGAAATTTTATTTTTGTCAAATAACTCAGTAATAGTCTTAAGAACCTTATCAGCTTCTTCCTTACCATGAACCAACTTAGTTATTTCATAAGCCATCAACCTCTTAGCTCCACGAATATCCTCTTTACATAGACTTATAATCTCATCCATAGGTACTCTAGTAAATAAACGTAATAACATCTCAGTATCATCATCATTCACATTGTAAAAGTATTGATAAAAATCAAAAACTGTAGTTTTATCTCTAGCTACCCATAATGTACCAGATTCAGTTTTACCCATTTTTTTACCTTCTCTTGTCATAAGTAGAGGACAAGTAAGTCCAAACATAATATCTCTTTCATCATTATTAGCAATATTTTGTTTCCTTCCAAGATTAGTACCAGCAACAATATTTCCCCATTGATCACTGCCACCGATTTGTAAAGTGCAGCCATACTTTTTATTCAAGTAAACAAAATCATAGGATTGCATAAGCATATAACCCATCTCTAAGAACGTAAGTCCGCCTTCTTCTAATCTCTTAGAATAAGCATCAGCTGAAAGCATGGTATTAACATTAAAATGAATACCTATATCTCTCATGAAATCAATAAAACTATAAGGGTTGATCCAATCTGCATTACTAAGAATTAATGCAGGATTATCACCATCAGTCTTGATAAATCTACCTGCAAGACGTTTAACCTCTTCAACATTATGTGCTACTTGTTCTTTTGTAAGCATTTTTCGCATATCACTTTTACCACTTGGGTCACCGATAAGTGCAGTTGCACCACCGATGACAAGAATACCTTTATGCCCAGCATCTTGTAAATATCTAAACATCATTAATGCAAAAAAGTGTCCTATATGCAAGCTGTCAGCAGTGGGGTCAATACCTAAATAAAATGTGACTGGAGAACCGCTGTTCAGAGCTTTTCTTATATCTTCTTCGTGTGTAGATTGGTATACATAACCTCTTTCTTGTAAAGTTTCAAAAACATTTCTATCCATTTTTCTTACCTCCATAAAATATAATATTTATAAATAATCTTTAGGCCTTAAGATATATTCTCACTAATAATCAATTAACTAATTAAATATAATTAAATTTGGACAAATAAAAAACTCTCATCCTAATAAAAGGACGAGAGTATAATCTCACGTGGTACCACCTTGGTTCACTGTTATATTACTATAACAATCTCAATAAGCACGCTATTTGGTATTCAAAAAGGATGCCCTGGTATTATAACGTATACCCAACGTCACTAGTCTACTCGTTTAACTTTCGATAGGAAACTCAAAGATGTATTCAAATCAGCTTGTTTGATGCCTCTCACCAACCGGCAACTCTCTTGAAAACGCTACTGATTCTACTAATTCTTATCACAGTTTTTAATACATATTTAATAATCAAATTGAATTAACTAAGATTATATGCTTATATTATATGCTTGTCAAGGGGAAAAGTTGAAAAAAATAAATATGTTTATTTGAGTAAATTATCTAATATTTAAGAATTAAATTACAATTAGTTAATTCAAAATATTTAATATTGCACAAAAAATATAAAGATTTTAACAAATATTTCTAAAATAATAAATGACAAAAAAGCTTTTTTGATATAAAATATAGTTTATAGGATTTTACCTTCTATGAAATCTTATCAAATGAATATTAGATAATAAATATACTGAAGAGGAATGAGTCGTATAATGAACTTTAATTTTGCTAAAGTACCTCAAACGTTTTTTTATCAAGGAAGTATTAATAAGATAGATTCTTTGCCGATAGTGGAAAATGCAAAAAATGTTTTGCTTGTTACTGGTGCTAGTTCTTTTAGAAGGACTAAATATTACAAAAGATTGTTAGATAAAATGGTAAATACTAATATTCACGAGACAAAAGTAATAAGAGAACCCTCACCAGAAGGTATAGATAAGGAAGTTGATGGGTATAGAAATCAGAATATTGATTTGATTATCGCCATTGGTGGAGGTAGTGTTATGGATGCTGGTAAAGCTATTTCTGCAATGCTGACTCAAAAAGAATCGGTTATAGCATATTTAGAGGGAGTTGGAGAAGGAAAGATTCATAATGGAGATAAAATACCTCTAATTGCAATACCTACTACTTCTGGAACTGGTAGTGAGACAACAAAAAATGCTGTTTTAAGTCAAGTGGGTAAAAAAGGATTCAAGAAATCCATACGTCACGAAAATTTTGTTCCAGATATAGTTATACTAGATCCAGAGTTGATGGTTAACTGCCCATCTAATGTGACAGCAGCAAGTGGACTAGATGCGCTGACTCAATTAATAGGCTCGTATGTATCGACTAAGGCATATCCTATGACTGATGCATTAGCAATGTCTGGTATAGAATACTTTGGTAAATCTTTTATATCAGTATGTAAGGATGAATATGATTCAATAGAAAAACGAGCCAATATGGCTTATGCTTCTTATATATCAGGAATTACATTGGCGAATGCAGGTTTGGGTATTGTACATGGTTTTGCATCAAGTGTAGGTGGTTATGTAGATATCCCCCATGGAGTTTTATGCGGTACCTTATTATCGGAGGCAATTAAACTTAACATCAAATTACTACAAGAACAACAAGAGGACTACTATATAAAAAAATATGCTAAAGTAGGAGCCTTGCTTACTGGATGTAGTGAAAAAGATATAGATACATCTTGTAGAGAGTTAATAAGTATCATAGAGTATTGGGTACATGAACTGAATATCCCCAAACTTGGTGGATTTGGTATTATAGAACAAGACTTGGATATTATTGTAAGGAATACGAATAATAAAAATAATCCTGTTAATCTAAATAAAGAACAAATGAAAAGTATACTTTTATCAAGATTATAAAAAATGAAAGGTGGAATTGTTTATGGAAAATGGAAAGAAACTTGTTGTGTTTTATTCTTTAGGTGGAAACACAAAATTTATTGCCGAGGAAATAAAAAGAGAAGAGAATGCAGATCTATTGGAATTAAAACTGAAGAAAGATATTAAGTCAAAAGGATTCTTGAAATACCTGATAGGGGGAAGACAGGCAATTACTGATAAAAAGCCAGAATTATTACCATATGATGTTAACTTAGACGATTATGAAACGATTTTCATAGGTTCACCTATATGGGCTAGCCATTTTTCACCAGCTGTTAATACTTTTTTATCAGAGAATCCAATAACTAATAAAAATATAGCGCTTTTTTGCTGCCATGCAGGTGGTGGTGATGGAAAAGCTTTTAAAAGTTATAAAGAAAAATTAAAAGGTAATAAATTCATCGGAGAAATAGATATCAAAGATCCTTTGAAGGCTAAATCAGAGTCTGTTAATAAACTGAAAAACTGGTTGAAAAATATTTAGAGTGCATTTTGAGGGACTAGGATAAGTCCTTCTTTTGTTATACAAAATATTTAAGAAGATAAAGGTTCTGTACATAATGGGCTTTCGTTTCTTGGTGAGTTTACTAGTTTAGATACTTCATAAGCTTCCATTTCTGAATTATGGTATGGTTGTAACAATGATTTAAGATAAGTTATATCTTCTATATCAGGATTCAACCAATTTTTTTCATCATTTTCATTTAATATTACAGGCATTCGATTATGGATATTGGACATTAATCTATTAGGTGTAGTTGTTAATATTGAGCAAGTGCTTATTTTTTGTTTGTCTTCAGTATGATATATACTATATAGACCTGCCATACAAAATAATTTATTGTTCTTTAAAGTGATAAACATAGGTTTTTTACTATTTCCTTCTTTTTTCCACTCATAGAATCCATTAGATAATATAAGACATCTATTATTTATAAAGGATTTTTTGTATGCTGGTTTAGTTTCTACAGATTCGCTTCTTGCGTTAATCATTTTATATCCGATTTTTGTATCTTTTGCCCAAGAAGGAACAAATCCCCAGCGTAGATAACCCATTCTATCTTTTTTACCATTACCGACAATGGATAGAACTTGTTGACTTGGAGCAATATTATAACGAGGAATATAATCAAGATTAGAAGCAACGTTTTCAATATCAAATCTGCCTTTTAAAATGTCAACTAACATGTCATAATCTAATGTTAAAACAAAACGACCACACATATGAATCCTTCTTTCTGAATATGAATTTATTAATTATATATTGTATATTATATCAAATAAAATAATAGATTCAAAGGGTTTAGGAAGATTATAAAATACACCGTATTTGTTACTGTTCAGTATAGATATTTTGTTAAGTGCTAATACTAATATTTAGATTAAGTATAACTATAGAAAAAGTATTAATAAGATATCATTTATAGATAAAGAGGCGGTGTCGTAATGACAAAGAGTGAAGTAATAAAAATTCTCAATGAAATAGGGTTGTTATTAGAATTGAAAGGTGAAAATTTCTTCAAATCTAGAGCCTATTATGATGCAGCTAACAAGTTGGAAGTCGTTCAAGAAGATATACAGACTTTGGTTTCAGAAAATAGATTAGGAAGTATAAAAGGATTTGGTAAAGCATTAACTAGTAAGATAACTGAACTAGTCACTACAGGTGAGCTTGAATATTATTCGAAATTAAAAGAGACCGTACCTAGAGGACTTGTAAGTATGCTACGTATATCAGGGTTAGGACCAAAAAAAATAATGACTATATATAAAAGCCTTGGTGTAAGTACTATAGAAGAATTAAAAGAAGCTTGTGAGAATAATAAATTATTAGATTTACCAAGATTCAGTAAGAAAACTCAAGATAAAATTTTAGAAGGAATAAAGAATTATAATGAATATTCTGAAAAATATCACTATCCCATTGGTGAAGTTTTAGGTTCTGAGTTGTTAAAATATATTAGAGAAAGCAGTATAGTGCAAAGATGTGAGTTAGCAGGAAGTTTAAGAAGAAAAAAGGAAGTGCTAAAAGATATTGATTTATTAGTAAGTAGTGATGAACCGGATAAAGTGATGGATTTATTTACTTCCCATCATTATGTAAAAGAAATAACTGGTAAGGGAGAAACAAAATCAAGTGTAGTATTACAAAATGGTATGAATGTTGACATTAGAGTTGTTAGTGATGTTCAATTCCCATATGCACTTCATCATTTTACAGGTAGCAAAGAACATAATACAGCACTTAGACACCTAGCCAAGAAACAAGGAATAAAAATGAATGAATATGGGATTTTCAAAGATGATGAATTGATTATCTGTAATAGTGAAGAAGATATATTTAATGTGTTTGGTATGGAGTATATTCCACCAGAATTAAGAGAGAATTATGGAGAACTTGAGGCTGCCAAGAATAATGAGTTACCTCTTCTTGTAACCATTGAAGATATCAAAGGAATTTTTCATACTCATACTAATTATAGTGATGGTAATGCTACAATTGAACAGTTGGTTAGGGAGTGTATTCATAGAGGATATTCTTATCTAGGAATTACAGACCATAGTAAAACAGCTATTTACGCAGGTGGTCTTACTGAAGAGGATATAAAAAGACAACATGAAGAGATAGATATCCTTAATGAAAAATATCATGATTTTAAGATATTAAAAGGTATTGAATCAGATATTCTTCCAGATGGTAGCTTGGATTATGATGAAAAAATTCTACAATCCTTTGATTTTATTATTGGCTCAGTCCACAGTGCCTTTAAAATGGAACAAGGAAAGATGACAAATAGAATAATAAAGGCAATCTCTAATCCATATATAAGCATATTAGGGCATCCGACTGGTAGATTGCTTCTTAGCAGAGAAGGGTATAAAATAGATGTAGATCACATCATTGAGGCTTGTAGTGAAAATAATGTAGTTATTGAAATCAATGCTAATCCTTATAGATTAGACCTGGACTGGAGATATATGAAAAATGCAAAAGAAAAAGGATGTAAGTTTGTCATTTCTCCAGATGCACATAGCATAAAAGAGCTTGATTATATAAGATATGGTATTAATGTTGCAAGAAAAGGCTGGTTAGAAAAAACGGATATCATAAATGTATTAAGACAAGATGAGATAGTCTCATTGTATTTATAAATAAGTATGATATAATATTATTTAATTAAGACATGGGAGATGATTTACTGTGGAAAAGATGAGATGTTTAATATGTGGAATGATCATAAATGAAAAAAACTACAATATGAATGAATCTACATTTATTGATAAAAATGAAGAAGACGAAATAGTTAGATGCCCTTTTTGTGGGGTTACCAAAGAATATTTAAGTAGTAATGAGGAATATATTAATCTGGATCCAAAAGATTTAGATGATCAAACTAAGAAAGTACTAGATATGGGTATGAAATTAGAAATGTTCAACGGTGATTTCTATGCTAAAGCTAGTAAACAAGCACAAGATGAAAATCTTAAGAAAATGTTTAAAGACTTGAGTAATATTGAAATGATGCATGCAAGAGTACATAAGAATTTTGGTGGTTTTGCTACATTACCAAGTCTTAAAAAAATAGATTATACTAGGCATAATACTGATGAATTATTATTGATAGAAGCTAACAAAAGAGAGAAACATGCTATAGAATTTTATGATCGTTATTTTAATAAAGTTCCAGATAGTATTAAAAAAATCTTCAAAGCTTTATCTGATGTTGAGAAAGAACATATTACAATAACGCAGTGATTCAATAAGTTAATGAGGCTATCTAATAATACATTTTAGGTATAAGATATTGAATCTTACATACTTGTAAGGTTGTACATAAATTTTGTAAGGAAAATCAATGTTTTTATAGGTTGCTATTTGGTATAATATAAATATGTTATTACCAAAGGGGGAAATAGACATGATTAAAAAACTCATAAAATATGGATTTCTTTCATGCTTTATATTGTTCTTGAGTTATTTAGTTATTAGGATAGTGAATAGTGATTGTATTGAAGAATAATAATACAAATTAAAATATAAAAATAGAAAAGGTATGGTTACATGCCTTTTTTTGCGTTCAATAAAATATAGATTGACAATATAGAATTCATGTTATATAATAAAATTTAAGTCTTTGATTAGAAAAATATATAATATACCAAGTTTACTATAACATATTTAAAATGTTTTGTCAAGGATTTTTGAAAAATTTATAAGGAGGATTTTATGAAATTACCTATTATGATTATTAATAGTTCAACAGAACAACAGATGAATGACATTATTAAACTTAATGAGGAAACAATAACTTATGGTCTATCACTTTCAAAACGTGAAATAATGCAAATTATTGAAGTTAGAAATGACTTGTTGAAAGGATATGGACGTATTGAATTAGGTACAGAAGTCATTAATAAATTAATTAAGAGTTTTTATGATTCGTCATATATACAACAAGATATGTATATGTCAACTCTAATGGAGTTACAAGAAATATTTTATTATATGAAAAATGAAACAGAAGATAATCTAAGTGATGATGAGATTGTTGAACTATTAAAAGAGTTTTTTGAGGATTATTGCAAAGGATCTATAGAATTATTACAAGGTAGGGAAATTGAATTATTTGCTAGAAATCAAAGAATTAAATATCAACGATCTGATTTTTTTAAAGGAGAAGTATTTAGATGAATAATAATTTGGCTTTGCAGTTTATCAGGGAAAATAATATAGAGATATTAGATATACTAAAAAACTTAATTCAGAAATATACTTTTGGTGAAAGTTCATCAGTAAAAACAGAAGTTGCTGAAAACCTTCTACTGTCTGTCCATTATTCAATCGATGCTTATGTAAATAGATATTCCAAGGAAAAGGGGTTAGTAACTCTGCAAAATCAAGGGATTAAGGAAATATATCAAGAAGGATTAAAAGAAGTAAGATTTTGTTTTAAACAATGTAAAGATTTATATGAAGATATTATGGCCAATAAACAGGAAATAGATATACAAGCTTATAATGATACTCTAGACATGGCAATACCATATTTTTTAAAGCATTATAATTGTTTGTATAATGCCCATGAGACGATGTGCAGTATTGATTATCCTCTTGCAATAGATGATATGAGTGTACAGGGAACTTTTTATATTAAAAAATATCTAGAGACAATAATTATTGAAAACAAATTCTGTAATTATTTTATCAATGAAATAAATGGAGTATTAAGCTGTTATGGAGAGCTATACAAAATAAATTATAGTGAAGAATTAATAAATGTGTTTGAAATTGTAATTAATAACTATATTTTTTGTTTAATAGCTGAAAATGATGGAATAAGCATTAATATATCAAAAGTTGATTATGAGATAATAATCAGTAAACTTAATAGTATTCAAAGTAAAGATATTAATGCTCTGATAGATGATGTTTTTGATAAAATAGTTATAAATCTAGATATCAAGGATAAGGAACTTATTAATTATATAAATGAATATAAAAGTGTTTTTATTGACAGGTTTATTAATAATATGGAGCATGGTAGCCTTGAATATATGATCATAATCAATGATACACAAAAATTACAAGAAATAAATCTATTGGATACTGATAATAAGATGGATGATGATTCATTCAAAGATATGGTTAATAGAATTCAAGAATGTACTAATATAGAAGAAATAATAATGATTATTAAAGATAATGTAAAATCTATAATAGATTTTATAGATATCTTAAAAGCTGATTGCCTGTTTGGAGAAGAAA
The DNA here is from genome assembly GCF_054408565.1 of Vallitalea sediminicola. Classification (NCBI taxonomy): domain Bacteria; kingdom Bacillati; phylum Bacillota; class Clostridia; order Lachnospirales; family Vallitaleaceae; genus Vallitalea; species Vallitalea sediminicola. Next base: position 1,933 of record NZ_BTPT01000034.1, on the reverse strand, counting down.
CATTTTTAAGTATATACAATATTTTTAATGATATGGAATTAGCTATTCTAGGTAAGATAGTATATGATGAAGAACTCAGATATAAAGACGAAATCAATCTCTTATTGATAGAGTCTTTTGATGACGAGGAAGAATGGAAAATACATTATGATTATTTTGTAAAGAGTTTAGATGAAGATAGAATAAAACATATTGAGTTACTAATGAGTAATTATAATATAGTAATATAAAATTTTGATTTTTTCCATGATGATTGTCTGTAACATTAGATAAAATAAGTACTTTACAAATTATGCTTTTAAGCGTATAATACAATGGGAAAAACTTTTGCATATAACAAAAATACATAGTGGTTAATGAATTTTTCCACAGTATATTATTTAACAAATTTTTTTTGCGTATTTACGTTTTATTAGTAAAGTTAACATAAATATTATTATAAATAAAGGAGGTTTAATATTGTATAAAGCAAAAACAAAGATAATTTGTACGATTGGACCTGCCAGTGATAACAGAGAAACTATTACTGAGCTTGTAAAAAATGGACTTAGCATTGCTAGACTTAATCTATCTCATGGAACCAAAGAATATTATAAAAAAATTATTAATATAATAAAAGAAGTTAGAAAAGAATTAGATATTCCTGTAGCTATTTTAATGGATACAAGAGGTCCTGAAATAAGAACCAAAAATTTTATTGGTGGACAATTGAATCTTGAAGTTGGACAACAAATAAAAATATGTAATGGAGATTTTGATGGTACGAAAGATGGCTTCTGCATAACATATCCTACACTATATAAAGATGTCAAAAAAGGTAGTCAAGTATTAATCGATGATGGATTAATCGAACTTGAAGTGTTACAAGTGGATGCAAAAGAAAAATCTATAATATGTGTTGTTAAAAATGGTGGTATAGTCAAGAATAAAAAAGGCATCAATGTTCCCAATGTCAATGTTGATTTGCCAGCTATTACTGAAAAAGACAAAGATGAAATACTATATGGACTTGAACATGACATTGATTTTATTGCTGCTTCATTCATTAGAAAAGCTGAAGATGTTCTAGAAATCAGAAAATTCATAGACGATAATGGTGGAAAAGATGTTAAAATAATATCCAAGATTGAGAATCAGCAAGGTGTAGATAATATTGATTCGATAATAAAAGTATCAGATTCAATTATGATAGCTCGTGGTGATCTAGGAGTTGAAACACCAACAGAATTAATACCTATTGTTCAAAAAATGATAATTGATAAATGTAATCAAGATGAATTACCAGTAATTACAGCTACCCAAATGCTTGATTCCATGATTAAAAACCCAAGACCAACTAGAGCAGAAGTATCTGATGTCGCTAATGCCATCATTGATGGAACAGATGCTATTATGCTATCAGGTGAAACAGCTGCTGGACTATATCCGGTTGAAGCAGTAAAAGTGATGAGTAAAATTGCCTATGCTGCTGAGAGTATGAATGATCATGAACAGAGAAATATTTGCAAAAAGAGTAAAACGAGTATTACTCATGCTGTTAGTTACTCGGCTTATACTACTGCAATACATCTAAGGGCAAAAGCAATTATATGTCCAACTTATAGTGGTAATACTGCTAGGATGATTTCCATGTACAGACCAAATGTTCAGATAATTGCTGTGACAAGTGATGAAAAAGTAAGAAGACAAATGCAATTATTATGGGGAGTTACACCTCTCTACTTGAAGCAGGAAACATCTACAGATATATTATTTTATAAATCTGTAATTATGGCAAGAGAATTAGGTATTGTCAGTCCACAAGATTTAGTGGTAATAACAGCAGGAGTACCTCTATCAGAAGGAAGTAAAACTAACTTAATGAAAGTACAAGTAGTGGAATAAATGTAGAGTGGCTATCTAATAATTAGACAGCCACTTTTTTTAGTTGACT